>JAGGXZ010000123.1 GCA_021162805.1 Candidatus Poribacteria bacterium | reverse complement strand
TTGTCCTTTTCCAAAGAAAGGGAGATGCTGGAGGCTTCTTGCGCTTGGGAGGATTGGGTATACAACCTGACTCGCCCTCTGAAGGCCTTGCGCGTTGAGGTCAACGGTGGGCGACGCCGGTGGCAGCCCCGTGGGTTTAATGGATTGGTCAAGTTGATTTGCTATAACGTTGAGGTTATACTCCAAAGTCATCCTTATGTTTTTGCTCTATCTCCATCATATTCATCTCAGCCCATCTCTCTTGTATCTCTCTGCTTAGATCTTGTATCTCCTTTTTTCAACTCCAGGCTCTTTTGAGTTTGGAGGTTATTTTATATTCATCTAGCCTCTTTGTCTACTCCCTCTTACCTACAAAATTTTCATACACCCCCCGTTTGAGCTGTATTTGACAAAACCGTCTTCTGAGTCTAAAATTAAGTGCTTCAAACATACCTCGCTCATGGGAGGTCTAACATGTCTCAACCGGTCAGAATGGCTATAATCGGGTGTGGGGGTATGGCCGGCGGTCATCTAGGGGCCTACCTCAGGATAAGAGAGAAGGAACCAAACAAGGTGAAACTGGTGGCGATGTGCGACCCTGTGGAGGAACGTGCCGCCAACTTCGCCAAAAAGGTCGAGGAGGCCACCGGCGAGAGACCGTCGATCTACACAGACGTCGATGAGATGCTGGCCAAGGAGAACCTTGACGGCGCCGACATCTGTACCCCTCATGCCTATCACCACATAAACGGCATAGCCTGTCTGGAGGCCGGGGTGAATGTCATCATAGAGAAACCGTTTGGCGTGACGATTAAGGCGAGCAAAGCTATAATCGAGGCGGCGAAACGCAACGGGAAGATCGCCGCTACCGCTGAGAACATCAGAAGGGGCCTGAGCCAGCGCACGGCATGGTGGCTGATAAACGAGAAGGGGATGCTGGGCGAGATGAGGATGTTCTTCGCCCAACACGCAAGCTGGCGTAAGACCGATCCCTCCTCACCATGGCGCTGGAGGTTCAGCCGGATGTTGAGCGGCGGCGGGATGGTCATGGACTCAGGCGCTCACTTCTGCGACACGATCAGATACCTCTTCGGAGATGTCGACACGGTCTATGCTAAGGTGACGAGCTGGGAGGACAAGAAGGTCACGAAAGGCGGAGAGATAGTCAAGGATGAAACCGAGGACACGTGGATCGCCAACATCACCTTCAAAAGCGGTATGACAGGCGTCTGGTCCTGCACCTGGGCTGCACCCGGACATAGCTTCACGCACGTTGTCTACTACGGAAGCGAGGGGTGTCTCTTAGATCACGGAGACGTCTTTCATGGTCCGTTCGGAAATGCCGAGGTGATTCTCAAAGATGGTACGAAATACCCGATGGAGGATCTACAGAAACAGTTCCTCGAGGAGCTAGGCGAAGAGGGACGCAACAAGCTCTTCCCCCATGGATTCATGGACGGCGTTACATTGGAATGCTACGATTTCCTGGATGCCATACAGAACGGCAGATCACCTGAGGTGGACGGCGAGACCGGCATGAAGGCCAAGGCGATATGTGAGGCCATATTCGAATCGAGTTTCCTAGGGCGTTCCGTCAAATACGATGACGTCTTGGAGGGTAAGATAGAGTTCTATCAGAAACCTATAAACGAATACTGGAGGATCAGGTAATCTAAAGTGGGCGCGAGGCTCGTGCCGCCACAGTATAGCGGTTACCCATAGGAGATAGGAGGCCGTTGGAACAGAGACCGGTTTTTCCGGCCTCCCGTCTCCCGTCTTCACTCGATGATGGTGAGAGGATCAAAGAGGAGATGGTGCGCGAGCACGATCCGGTCAGATTGGAGATCTTCAGAAATCTGTTCTCATCCATAGCGGAGGAGATGGGTGTCACGCTCTTGAGGAGCGCCTTCTCGCCGAACATCAAGGAAAGGCGGGATTTCTCCTGTGCCGTCTTTGATGGAAAGGGCAGGATGATCGAACAGGCGGCTCATATCCCCGTGCATCTCGGATCGATGCCGCTATCGGCGCAGAAAGCTCTCAGCAGGATAGATGAACTGAAACCGGGAGACGTGATCATCTTGAATGATCCCTTCTCAGGCGGAACCCATCTCCCGGACATAACCGTGATCTCCCCTGTCTTTCTCGATGGCAAGTTACCCTTCCTCGTTGCCAACAGGGCGCATCATTCCGATGTAGGCGGTATCTCTCCGGGGTCGATGTCGCCCTCTACGGAGATGATCCAGAAGGGAATTCGCATCCCGCCGGTCAAACTCCTGAAGGAGGGCGTGCTGGATGAGGAGATATTATCCTTAATACTGGCGAATGTCAGGACCCCCGATGAGAGGGAGGGGGATCTGAGGGCTCAGATCGCCGCAGAGGATTGTGGATCTGCTTTTGGGAGCCCTGCTTCAGGCCTGTCCCGACAGAATCCCCGCCGCAAGCCCCCTATGGCGCCCTCGGCGGCCCAGGCAAAAAGGGGAAGAATCTTTTGATAAGAAACGGGGAAGAGATACCTCTGGGATCAAAGATCAGCCTCAACGTTAAAGCGGGCGATGTGATAAGAATCGAAACGCCGGGCGGAGGAGGATACGGGTGAGAATCGGTGTCGACATAGGTGGCACGTTCACAGATATCATCGCCTTTCTCAAGGATGGGGTTCTAAAATATAAGCTCCTGTCAACCCCGCATGACCCTGCCCTTGCCGTCATAGAGGGAGTCAGGAGAATACTTGCAAAGCGTGGGGTTGAAATCGGTCAGGCGCACATCGTTCACGGCTCGACCATAGCCGTGAACGCCCTGCTTGAAAGGAAAGGGGCCAGAACCGCCCTCATTACGACGGAGGGTTTCGAGGATATCATCGAGATCGGAAGGCAGAACAGGCCGTCACTGTATGACTTCTTCGTCGATAAACCCCCTCCCCTTGTGCCGCGAGAACTCCGTTTCGGGATCCCCGAGAGAACGACATATAGGGGCGAAGTCGAAAGGAAGATCGATGAGAACGAACTTAGGGCGTTGCTCAATAAGTTGAGATCAGAGGACATCGAGTCGATCGCCATATCCCTGCTTCACTCATATGCTAACCCCGAAAATGAAAGGAGGATCAAGCGTTTCCTCGGAAGACTTGGCGTTCATATTTCATCCTCCCACGAGGTTCTGCCGGAGTATAGGGAGTATGAGCGGACGAGCACCACAGTCGCCAACGCTTACATCGCCCCGATCATGAAAGGATACTTAGCGAGGTTGGAGGGAGAGCTCGGCGAGATACAGGTGATGCTGTCAAACGGGGGGATAATCTCGTCCCGATCGGCGCGCCGAATCCCGATCTATACGGTCATGTCCGGACCAGCAGGAGGTGTGGTCAGTGCTTCATTTGTCACACGAGCGTCGGGTTTCAAGAGGGTCATAACCTTTGATATGGGCGGAACGTCGACGGATGTATCCCTTTACGATGGTGAGATAAAGGTAGGGGTTGAAAACGAGATAGCAGGGATACCTATCAGGATACCGATGGTGGAGATACATACCGTCGGAGCGGGGGGCGGCTCGATAGCTTATCTCGATCGAGGAGGAGCCTTAAGGGTTGGACCTCAAAGCGCGGGGGCCGATCCCGGTCCCATCTGCTACGGCAGAGGAGACCAGATTACAGTTACAGATGCCAATCTCATCCTGGGCAGGATCCCTCCGGGGGGTCTTCTAGGAGGCGATATGCCGCTTGATGTGGAGAGGGCCAGGAGGGCTGTGGAAAGGTTCGCCCGTGAGATCGGATGCTCCATCGAGGAGACATGTGAGGGTATAATACAGATAGCCAATGCCACGATGGAGAAGGCGATAAGGATGATCTCGCTCGAAAGGGGATATGATTCCCGCGGTTTCGCCCTCATATCCTTCGGGGGAGCGGGGGGATTACACGCCTGCGAACTCGCCCATCTCCTTTCGATCCCATATGTGATCGTGCCTCAAAACCCCGGTCTCCTCTCGGCTTTCGGCATGGCACTGGCCGATGTGACGAGAGATTACTCCCAGACCGTGCTAAAAAACGGAGGAGGCGAGCTATGAGGAGCTGTTTTCGATGTTTCGTCCTCTGGAGGATCGGGCGCTGAGGGAGATGAGGGAAGAGGGATTCGATCGAGACGAGGTCTTGCTCATCAGATCGCTCGACATGAGATATGAGGGGCAATCCTATGAGCTGACCATCCCGTTCAATACCGAATATAGGAAGGAATTTGAAGCGGCCTATCTACGCAGATTCGGCCACCTACATCCTAATGCCGATACGGAGATAGTTACACTCAGGCTAAGGGCGATCAGGGCGGTCGAGAAACCCGACCTCAGATCGATATCATCGGGAACCGATGACCCCTCCGATGCCCTCATGGCTGTGAGAAAGCTTCTTTACAGGGGTGAACAGCTCGAGGTGGGGATATACGACAGAAGAGGGCTTCTCCCGAATAACCTGATAGAGGGCCCCGCTATCATAACCGAATACAGCGGCACAACCTTCATTCCCCCTAAGTTCACCTGTAAAGTGGATCGATTTGGCAACTTGATTATAGCAGGGGCAGTTTCACAGGTTTACCCGTCTCGTAGCAGCGCAGGGCAGCGAAAGCGATCTCATGTGTTCGGATAGCGTCCTCCAGGTTACAATGGGACTCCACGCCGTTCAGGATACAATCCACAAAGTGGTCTATCTCGCCTTGAAACGGATGATGGGTCACGTCGGCCGTATCAGGCATAACCGTGGGGATCTCCACCCATCCTTTCTGTTCGGGATATTTGTGTGACCAGATCCGGTTGTCCTTTGCCGTCCCCTTATCCCCGAAGATCTCGATGGGGAAGGTATAAGGCATGATGCAGTCAAAGTTGGTTGAGACCTTTCCCAGCACGCCGTTATCGAACTTTATAAGGGCGACCTCCAATCCGTCATACTCCAGCGGGGGAGCTCCCTTACGCCATACTCCGGAGATATAATCATATTCGATGTCGGAGCCCCTACGCCATCCCCCGGAGTATGCGAAGACCTCAACAGGGTTGGCCGCCTCATATTCACCCCTTCCGGCGAACCAGCGCACGGCATCGATAGCATGGCATCCTGCCACTAGAAAGGCACTGACACCTGTCTCCTTCCTTCTGGCCCAGTCATATCCCGACCACCAGCTGGCGATGTTGCTCTGATAGTCCGCTTCCACGTAGTAGACGTTCCCGAAAAAATCATCAGCTATCAGTTTCTTAAGGGTTTTAAAGAGCGGATTCCAGCGCAGGACGAAGCTCACAACGGTCTTGACCCCCGCCTTTTTCACGGCGTCAAGCATCTCCCTCATCTCCTGAAGGCTGTTGGCCACGGGTTTTTCGATGACCATGTGCTTCCCCGCCTCAGCGGCGGCGATGGCATTTTCCGGGTGGAGATGTTGTGGGGTGCAGATGGAGACGATATCCACGCCGTCATGTTTTAACGCCCCTTCATAATCGGTATATAGGGCCACGCCCTCCAACCCTGCCTCCTCGGCTCTTCTCCGGCAGCTCTCCATTCGTCTGCTGGAGATGGCGACCACCTCGGTATACGGGTTAGCCTGGAACGCTTTGATGTGTTGGGTGCTGACCCACCCTGCGCCATGAATCAAGACTCCAAGCTTCCTTCCGGATGTCATCGTCTACCCCCTTGAGCGTAGCGATTATCAGAAGGCAGGAGATCGGGAAAACCCGATCTCCCATCTCCGGTCCCCGTTCTCTGCTACACTCGGTGGTTATCTCTCCTGGAATTTTACCAGATTTCCATTCCGACTTCAAATCACTCCTTTCGTAGGCGCTCGATGGTCTCGATCAGCGCGGCGCAGATATACTCGTTATCCTCGCTAGTCATGAGCGGATGAATCGAGACACAGAAGAGCCGTTCGCCGACATCCGACCATCTGGAGTTTGTTGCGGAGTCCGGCCTCTCGCCTCCTTTTCGCTTCCCTTCCGCGGGTGTCACACTTGAATATCGGTTTCAGCTTTGGTATAATCCTTCCTGGATGAAGCTTCTATTTGGATGCCGCGAACCTCCGTTCGGGTCTCTCCGCAGAACAGATCTAAGGAGGGATAGGCTATGAGGATCTATAAACCCGCTCTTCCTCTTCTGATCTTACTGGTGACGGTTCCTCTCCTCTCCTCATGCGGTGCGAAATTGGGGGAAATCCGCCCGGAAAATGTCAACTCATCGATATCCGATGCCCAGAGGGCGATTGAAGAGGCGAAAAGGCTCGGAGCGGAGGAGTACGCGAAGGATCAGCTGATGAGGGCGGAGACGCTATTGGCTCAGGCGCAGGAGGCTTTCACGCGCAGAGATGGCCTCAGAGCTATGGATCTGGCGTATAAGGCGATGGCTGAGGCGAAAGCCGCCGGTTTGGCATCATGGCGGATTCAGAAGAGGAGAGAGGAAACTGAGCGGCTTCTCAAAAGCAAGGAGGCGGAGTTAGAACGAATGAGACAACAGCTCGCCCAGGCCCAAAAGCAGATGAGGGACGCACGCAACGAGATGGCCTATCTTACCGAGAGGGTATCGAAGCTAGAGGAGGAAAAGCGAAGGGAGCTTGAGGAGGCACAACGGGCACAGAGAGAGGCCGAGAGGGAGGTTGAGAGGGCCTATCAGGAGATCGATAGACTTCAGAGCCAACTGGACGCGTTGAAAGATCAGCTCGATGAAGCCAGGCTCGCCCAACACAGGAGTCAGAGGGAGGCCGAACGTCTCATAAAGAAGCTCAGCAGCCAGATGGAGCAGACCAGAACTCAGCTCGAACAAGCTGAAAGAGAAGCTGAAGCCGCAAGGGAAAGGGCTAGATCCCAGGCCGTTGCCTACTCTAAGAAGATAAGTAGGATCGAGAGGGAAAAGGCCAGAGAGCTGGCGATCGCCAAGGCCAGGGAGTACGTCGCCAAGCAACAGGCCGAAGAGGCGAAATCATATCCACCGCCGCTGAGCGAGAAGGAGATTCAGGAGGCAAGGTCCTTCGTGGAGAGCTGGTATCTGGATTGGGCCAACGGCAACATCGCCCGGCATCTGCTTAGATATGCTCCGGACGCCAAGTTCACGAAGGTGATCGTCAAAGGCGGCGAAGAGAGCAAGACCGAGCTGTCGCGGAGCCAGTTCGAGTCAGAGCTAAGAAAACAGGCCGAGCGCGGCTGGAAACTCGCCGAGAAAAGTTTCAGCGAAAGGGCCGTCGTGGGCAGATATACCCTCAGACGAGAGACAAAAGCAAACGGTAAGGGCGGCGTGACCAAGCTCGTGGACGTGTGGGTCAGAGAGGCATACGTGAGAAAACTCGACTCCCAGTGGAAGATCACAAAGGAGATATGGCGTTTCTACGAATCGGTCCCAGATTACGCCGTGCGGAGGTGAGAGGATGAGAGCGGAGATCAAATACGCACTGATACCGATTGGAAGCGTCCTCCTGGCTGTGCTCGTAATCCTAACCGTTATGTTGATCACCTATGACCGCAGAACTCCCGACGAGTTTATCAAGGTTTGGAAAAACGCCGTTGAAAGGGGAGATGTGAAACTTTATGAGTCGCTGTGGGATGAGACCGCTAGAAGAAAAAGGGAACCCCACTTTAAAGAGGCAGCAGAGCTGATGAAGAACAACAAGCTTGAGATAAACCTGGATGAGATCGAGAAGAAGGGAAATGACAAACGTATGATGTTCTCCGGTATATCGGTGAAGATACACAGGAAAGATGGATCCGTAGCTGAGACCAAGAAGCGACTCATCATCGCACGCCGCGGCTTCAGCAGACGGTGGAGGGTGATCGATGAGGAGAGCTACATATCGGCCACCGCTCCGGTCGTGAGAAAACCTGAGGTCAGAGGCAAGCCCGGAACGGAGAAACCCCCTACAGCGAAGGTCGAAAGGGGTACCCCCCTCGACACCGAGCTCAAACTCAGACAGATCATAGAGGACTGGCGGCAGGCATGGGAGAAAAAGGATGTGGACCGGTACGTCGGCAAATATGCCGATTTCGCCGAAATAAGAAGGGTTACAGTGGTGAACGGCAAGGAGTATCCGGTGAAGCTGACCAAGGAGGAGCTACGCAGGAGAATGAGGAGATTGTGGAAAAGATACGGCAGGATCGAGGTGAACATATCCACGCTTCAGATCAAAGGCGATTACGCGACGGCCGACGTCAATTTCCTACAGGAGTACAAAGCTTGGGTTGCAGACAATAAAAGGATCGCTTATCAGGATTTCGGCACCAAACAGCTTAAGTTCGTCAGAGATGTCAAAGATAACACCTGGAAGATAATATCCGAGAACTGGAAGATCTACAAGAAGGTGCCGAGCTATCCGAAGCTTTAACATTAACACAAAGGGACACGGCGTGCCGTGTCCCTAAACGGGCGGAAGGTGTTGATCATGTCGAAGATATTGATCGTAGATGATGATCAGGGTGTGAGGGCAACTCTGAGAGCCATCCTCAAACATAACGGACATGAGGTGGAGGAGGTAGCCTCAGGCGATGAAGCGATCGCCTGCATGAGAAGGGCAAGTTACGATTTGGTCATAACCGATCTGGGATTGGGAGGGAGCGGATCGGGATATGAGGTTTTAAGGGAAGCTAGGAAGAGACCGTTCCCGCCGGAGGTCATAGTCATATCCGCCTATGGAACGGTGGATGACACCGTTAGAGCTATTAAGGCCGGAGCCTTTGATTTTATCAGCGAGCCTTTCCAGGGGAACGACGTGCTGAGAAAGGTGGAGGCCGCTCTCATCGGAAGAAGTTCGATCGCCTGGAGCGGGGGCGGATATGAGCTTAACGGCCTGATAGGTCGAACTCCCGCTATGAAAGAGGTTTTCGACCTCATCACACAGGTGTGCAAAACCGACTGTACCGTTCTGATACTGGGTGAAAGCGGCACGGGAAAGGAACTGGTTGCGAGGGCTATCCATAAAAACAGCAGGAGACGCCATATGCCGCTTATAACTGTCAACTGTGGGGCGATACCTGAAAACCTGCAGGAAAGCGAGCTCTTCGGTCACGTCAGGGGAGCTTTCACGGGAGCTGACAGGGATAAGATAGGGATCTTGCAGGAGGCGAACGGGGGTACCGTCTTCCTGGATGAGATCGGGGAGATGTCGCTGAGCACACAGGTTAAGCTTCTCAGGTTCCTCCAATACGGCGAGGTCAGAAGAATAGGTGAGAATAGACCCGTCCACGTTGATGTCCGCCTGATAGCTGCCACGAACGTCGATCTGGAAGAGGCAGTTGAAAATAAAAATTTCAGGAAGGATCTCTATTACAGGTTAAACGTTGTGGCAATCTACCTGCCGCCGCTTCGGGATCGCAGGGAAGATATACCGCTGTTGGCGGACCATTTCCTGAAAAGGTTCTCACAGAAGATGGAAAAGGCGATCAATGGTATCTCGCCCGACGCAATGGCGGCTCTGATGAATTACGATTGGCCGGGCAACGTCAGGGAACTTGAGAACGCCATAGAACGTGCTGTCGTGCTGACCAGATCCGACTTTATAGAGTTGGAGGACCTGCCGCCTAAAATCAGATATGGGTCGGCCGACCCTTATAGATCCCCCCTCTCCAGAAAGGGAAACACCTTCAGGATCAAAGATGATCTCACGCTTAAAGAGGTCGAGCGCGCCTATATAGTGCATAAGCTAAAGCGGTGTAAGACATATGAGGAGGCGGCTAGGGAACTTGGTATCGGGCGGACCACATTATGGCGTAAGATCAAAAGGTATGGCATCACCCTTGACGAGGTGATGTGATCATCTGAGCTTCAAGATGTAAGCGATATTCGCCCTCGGATCTATCTTCGGCTTTATCCTCCCCGTTGAGGAGGTCATCAATCTCGTCACGCCTGGTCCGTGCCCGGCTGTGACGCAATCGCTATGCACGACGATCCCTATCGTCACCGCTCCTCGTTTATAGATAGGACCGAAGGAGTTATCGGCATCGATTATCACCACAAGGTCTCCGAGCCTAAGATCCTCAAGACCATACTCCTTTACGATCGACTCATCGAAGAGCTGGATATCGTAATCTCCCCTATGAGCGGTATTGGAACCTAGTCCTGAGCCCATTATACAGGATGGGATCCGATGCGTTACCGGCACAACTAGATCTCCGTTTTCATCCACCGTCAATCCGGCGGCCTCCAGGAAAGTCAAGAGGGAGGGATCCAAGTTCATCACCTTCACGTCCGGGAAATCGATCAGCTTCAATCCGACGCCATAGGCTTTTACGAGGATTTTATCTCCGATCATGAGCTTATCGAGCACATCGGGCGGGAAATCCACCAGCACGTGTTCTATCCCCCCGTGTTTCCCGACAACCACCCCCTTTGCCCCTTTTGCCTCGCCGCTCACGACGATGGCCTCGTTGCCGATACATGCCAGCGTGTTGAGTCCATCGTTAGCCTTGCCATCGGAATTTTTGATGCTAACTCCCGGTTCGACGTGATCCGCCATCCATCCCACAGCCGGATCACCGATTCTGAGGTTATAGGTTATCCCCCCGACGCCGGGGAGCACCATCGGTATCCCTTCGGAGGATATACGATATGGTGTGGCGCTGGGATGGTCTATCTCGCCACAGACGGAGATCCTGATCAGCTTATCGGCATTCGTATGGATCATCCTTCACCTCCCATTTCGTCTCTAGCCCTTTCCCTGTGCTTCCTTATCGCCGAGGTAGCTAGCTTATCCGCCTCCTTGTTCTGGGATCTAGGTATCCTTTTAACGGTGAAACCTTTGAAACCGCTGAGGAGGGAAAGGGCCTTTTGATGCAGGACCTTCAGGCTTCTCGAATTAACCCTATATCTTCCGGATATCTGTTCGGCCACAAGTTGACTATCGGTGTATATTTCGACGTGATCGGGTTTAAACCTCATCGCTTCCTGTAAGGCGAGTATCAGAGCCGTATATTCGGCCACGTTACAGGTTGTCCGACCGATATATCCCGATTTGCTCGTCAGGATATTATCCTCTTCATCTTTGATGAGGAAACCATATCCCGCTTCACCCGGATTTCCGCTTGAGGCGCCGTCGACGTAGATCTTAAGCGTCCTCATCGATCCATCCCTTCCATATCAGCACCCGCCCACAACTATTGCAGGTTATCAACCGTTCGCCCTTTCGCAGCTCGGCGACGGTCTGAGGTGGAAGGGCCAGGAAGCATCTTCCGCAGACATTCCTATCAACGACAGATAGCATGAAATCACCTTTTCGACGCCACTCCTCATATCTTCTCAGGATATCCGGGTCGATCTTCGGGATAAGGGCATTCCGTTTGTCAATCCAGGTCTGCATCTTCGATTTAAGCTTTTCCGCCGCTTTTTTCAGTTCCTCGGCATTCCTTCGATACTTCTCCTCTGCCCTTCGATATCTTTCCTCTTCCTCCTTCAATTCCTCCGAGAAGGAATCTATGGAGATCATGAGCTCCAGTATCTCCTCCTCCAGCTCAGCCCGTCTTTTGAGCGTAGCCTCTATCTCTCTCTCCAGAGCTGCGAAGGCTTCGTTGGTTTTGACCTGGAATCTCTGTGCTTTATATCTGTTTAGCTTTTCGCCCTGTTCTTCGAGCTCCAGATTTTTGCGCCCCTGGAGTTTGAGCATCTCCTTATATCGGTTTCTTTTCTTCTCCAGGGAGGCTTTTGCCCTATCCCGTTCTTCCTCGATCTGTTTTTCGCGTATGGGTATCCCGCGAAATTTGGTTTGAAGCTCCTTTATCCTCTCGTCTATGGTTTGAAGCTCATACAACCGTTTCAGTTTATCCTTGACCGTCTCAGCCATCTGTAAGCGGCTCCCGTCTACGTTCTGTTAGGACAGAAAACCAGATTCCCAGTTCATAGAGGGCCATCAGCGGCCCCGCCATCAACAACATCGTCAAAACATCCGATGGCGTCAGAAAGGCGGAGAGAAGCATGATCAAAACTATGGCGTATCTTCTCCTCTCCCTGAAGCCGTTGGAATCTATGATTCCGATATATGAGATAAAGGCCATCACTATCGGAAGTTCGAAGGCCGCTCCGAAGCCGAGAATCAACTTGGTGATGAAGGTGACGTACCTGTTCAACGTCCAGAGGTTCCTCAGTCCGGAATGATATCCTCCCCATAAATTTGCGAACACTTCTAACCCTATCGGAGCGACGACGAAAAAGGCGAAGAAGGCGCCGATGATGAAGAAGAAGGTCAGAAGGGCGAAAAGCGGAAGAGCATATCGTTTCTCGTGCGGTTTTAAGGCCGGCAGAACGAAGGCCCATATCTCGTAGAGCAACACCGGCGCCGCCATTACGGTTCCCGTCGCCAGCGATATCCTCAGAAGGGCCAGGAAGCTCTCCAGAGGTCCTGTTATGATAATATCAACGTTCGTTCGCATAGAGGAGCGAGACCTGAGAAAAAGGGAGATATAATTCCATATCGAGTTATCCCTACCACCGGTCGCTCTTCTGAGAAGGTCGCCGATAAATCGCTGAGCTCTAAATCTGAGAGGAAGCTCCAGGAAGTTGAGAAGCTGATCTTTAAACCAGATACTGATGACCATCCCCACGAACACCGCTATGATACAGACGATAATCCTCCGCCTAAGCTCTTCGAGGTGTTCGAGGAAGGTCATCTCCTTAACGTCATCCCTGCCCGACCTGCTTTTCACTTTTTCGGCTTACCGTATCGTCATCCTCATCCAAATCCAGATTCGTGTAGAGATCGTCCTGCAGCTCTTTACCTGCTTTTTTGAACTCCCTTATGGCTTTCCCAAGAGATCTTCCAACCTCAGGGAGCCTTTTGGTGCCGAAGAGCAACAGGACGACGAGGAATATAACCAGTAGCTCCGACCATCCGATGCTGCCCATAAAGATCTCCTCCTTTAATCTGCGTTCAGCTTAATTATACTTCAGATCTAGCCGGTTGGCAAATCAGGCTCTACTGGCCCGATCGAGCGCTTTGAAGGAGAAGATGAGGCGGTGTAAGGCGGTCATATGGGCCAAAGCCGCAAGCAGCGAAACGACGATGGTTATGAGCACCTCGTTCGATAGAACGCCGAAATATGAGAAAGCTCCCTGTGATATCAGCCCGGCCGAGAGCAACACCAGCCTTTCGGTTCTCTGCATCAGCCCAACCTTGCATTCCAGATCCAACCCCTCGGCACGTGCTCGGACATAACTGACGAAGAAGGAACCAGCCATAGCTGCGAAGGTCATGCTGAGACCTATGATATTATGGCTCAGGTAGAAATGGATCGACAGGCCGAGAAATATAGCGGCCTCGGAGTATCTATCTATGACGGAATCCAGCAGAGCCCCCGATGCTTTTTTTCTATTGCTCTGTCGCGCCGCGGAACCGTCCAGCATATCGAAGCTACCGGCAGCCAGTATGAGAAGCCCGCCTGTGGTTAGATAGGAAAAGCCAAGAAAGGCTCCTGCGATGAGATTCACGCACAGGCCGAACAACGTCAATATATTAGGTGTCAGCCCGACCTTTAAAAGCGCTCGGGCCACCGGATCGACCACGAAGCTGAAGTAATACCGGAGCTTAACTTGATACTCCATAGCCGATCATCTTCCCTCTATGAAGGCCTCTGTCATCTCCCTGGCGACCGGATCGGGATATTGGATCGGAGGCGATTTCATGAAGTAGGCGCAGGGACCGTATAGCGGTCCGCTGATTCCCCTATCCAACCCGATCTTAGCGCATCTTATGGCGTCTATCGCCACTCCGGCCGAGTTGGGCGAATCCCATACCTCAAGCCTCAGATCCAGCACGAGCGGTACCCCTCCGAAGGCTGTGCCCTCCATCCTCAGAAAGCAGATCTTACGATCGGTCAGCCAGGGGACATAATCGCTGGGGCCGATGTAAACGTTATCGGGGTGAAGTTCGTAATCAAGCTGTGATACCACAGCATCCGTCTTGGAAATCCTCTTGGAGACGAGCCTCTCCTTTTCGAGCATGTTCTTGAAGTCCATGTTGCCGCCTACGTTAAGCTGATAGGTTCTCTCAAGCTTGACCCCTCTGTCGTTGAAGAGCTTGGTCAGGACTCTATGTGTGATCGTAGCTCCGACCTGGGATTTTATATCATCCCCCACGATCGGCAATCCCGTCTCCTGAAATCTCTCCTGCCATTTCTTATCCTTCGCTATGAAGGCCGGCATACAGTTGACGAAGGCACATCCCGCCTTCAACGCCTGTTCGGCGTACCATCTCGTCGCCTCTTCGCTGCCCACCGGCAGATAATTGACGAGCACATCAACTTCTCTCTCCTTCAAAACGGCGGCGACGTCCACCGGTTTCTCATCCGATTCCTCAATGGTCTCCTTGTAATACCTACCGATCCCATCGAAGGTGGGGCCGCGTTGGACGATAACCCCCGTTTTGGGGATAGCGGCGAACTGAATGGTATTGTTAGGTGGGGATAACAGCGCATCGGCTAAATCCCTTCCAACCTTGTTCCTATCGACGTCGAAAGCGGCGACCGGCTCGATATCCGACACATGGTATCCACCAAGCACGACATGCATCAGGCCGGGAATGAACTCTCCTTCCTTGGCGTTTCTGTAATAATGGACGCCCTGGATAAGCGAGGAAGCGCAATTCCCCGCTCCGACTATGGCCAATCTGATCTTCCCCATCGCTGAATCCTCCATATATGATGTCACAAGATTAAGTTTATCATATGGAAGGTGCTCGTTCAACCCTCACGGTAACCCCCGAAGATCTTCCGAAAGTGAAAGCCGTAGATCGCGAAAGTTACCGCCAGAGGGAGAAGACGGGGACGCTGAAACAGACACCAGAAGATGAGCTTCCAGTATTGAATCCTCTCCTTCCCCACCACCCCTAAACGCAATACGGATTTCAGGAACGCCTCAAGGCGGCTATAGCGGAGCTGAAATCCCCTTTTGTGGGAAGATGGGTTATACTCCTTCAGGAAGGTTATGACCCGTTCATAGTAGCGATCCGGGGAGTAGATCGTGTTGAGGATCCTCCTATAACCGCCTATGAGCTCTTCGTAATCCATTTTGGGGATGAAGTTAATTGAAAAGTCCGTGTTATCGCCTGTTATCTCCCTCAACAGTCTGCCCTCTTCCGCGAGGCGTTGATAAAGCCTTGTGCCGCGAGGAGCGTTTAGTAAACCGACCATCGCCGTGACAATTCCGCTGTCCTGAATAAATCTGATGAGCCTTTCAAAGATCGAAGGCGTATCGCTGTCGAATCCCACAATAAAACCGGCTTGGACCTGCAGGCCAAACCTCTGAATTCTTCTGATACAGGCTATCAGATCCCGATTGGTGTTCTGAAGCTTTCCGCATTCGGCAAGGCTTTCCTCATTCGGGGTTTCAATGCCGACGAATACCGTGTCGAATCCGGCCTGAACCATCAACCGCATGAGCTCCTCATCGTCGGATAGATTTATCGAGACCTGCGTGGTAAATGAGAAAGGATATCCTCTCTCCTCCATCCACTCGACGATAGCGGGTAAAATCTCCTTCTTCAGGACAGTCTTATTTCCTATGAAGTTATCGTCGACGAAGAAGACCCCACCTCTCCATCCCAGCGAGTATAGGTTTTGCAATTCCATCAATATCTGGTTTTTATCCTTCGTTCGCACCTTGCGTCCGAAAAGCGCTGTTACGCTACAAAACTCACAGTTGAAAGGGCAACCACGGGAATACTGGATGCTCATCGATGCGTATTTCCCCATATCGACGATCTCCCACAGAGGAGCGGGGGTTTCCCTCATATCCGCCCGTCGATCGGGATCGTAGATATGACCGGCATCTCCATCCTTCAGATCCCTCAAAAAGGGCGGGATGGTAACCTCAGCCTCGCCGAGTATGAGGTGATCCACATCCTCGAACCTCTCATACCCGATCGTGAATAGAGGTCCTCCGGCGACGGTTTTAACCCCTTCCCTTTTACATCTGGCGATTACCTTTCTCACGGATTCCTCCTGGATGGACATGGCGCTGATAAAAACAAGGTCGGCCCACTTAAGGTCTTTATCCCTGAGCGGGGAGACGTTCATATCCACAAGCCTCTTCTCCCATCTTTCGGGTAGCATCGCCGCCACCGTCAGGAGCCCCAGAGGCGGGTAGGCTGCCTTCTTAGAGATAAACCTCAGGGCATGTTTGAAACTCCAGAAGGTATCTGGATATTCAGGATAGACAAGAAGTGCCTTCACAATTTAAACCTCCTCGTTAATTTTCCCCTCCAACGAATGGGATTAGCGTTGGGATGACAGCTCGCCGATAAGGTTTTCGATCTCATCCAAATCGCCTACTTTTATCGTCCTGATGGGAACATCAGCGGCGATGAGCGCTCTTATGAATCCGTCAAGGGCGTGTATAAAGTCATGATCTCCGATCGGCCACCATCCGCTGCCTAATCCGGCGCCAAGTAAAAGTAGAACCTCACATCCCATCTGTTGGGCGAGGCGCACCATCCTAACTCCCTTCCTAAGAGCAGCTTCGGGATGGGGCGTTCGTTCGGGATTAAACGCTATGATCACCGCCCGTCTATCGTCGATTCTTGCAAGCCCGGTTACGAGCTTCTTATCCTCCCACTGAACCCTGTCTCCTGAAAGCTCCAGGAACCAATCCGCCGTTGAATTTATCAAAGCTCGGATCTGTTTATAGCTCATAGTTAACTCCGCACAGCCCATTTTAAATCTGAGTTTAATTTTACCTTATATCGACATCCTATGCAAGTTGGTATTCTCCGACGTTCAGACAGGAGATCGGAAGGGAGTTTACCCTTATTTTCTCAGAATGTCAATAAAACCTTGGTAACCATCTCCTGGCGCTTTAACCTGGTTTCTAGCGCTAATACCGATCTTATGCTATAATATCGAAGATCTTTAAAATACATCAAGGAGGCCCTTATGTTAACAGTTCAGATGTTGGGCAATGAGAAGGTGGCCGTGAGAGAGCTCCCCGATCCTGAACCTGAGGGGAGCTTAGTTGTTGTCAAGATAATGGCCTCAGCCATATGCGGTAGCGAGTTGGGAGCATATAGGAGGCCTAATTCCATGGAGCATAACTCCGGTCACGAGGCCTCCGGGATCGTCTGGAAGACCGATAACCCCAAATACCTCAAGGAAGGCGACAGAGTTGTGCTGTTCGCCCAATCTCACTGCGGCAGATGCGAACATTGTCGGGCCGGATATTGGATCCTCTGCCAGAATCCCTCCCCACGCCGCTATCCGGGGAACCACTCACAATATGTGCTCCTGGATGAGGAGCTATGTCTGCCATTGCCGGATGACATATCCTTCGAGGTGGGCGCGCTGCTGGGAGATGGGATCGGAACCCCTTATCACGCCATAAGGAGGTTAGGGATCAACGCACTGGACACCGTCCTGATATGCGGTCAGGGACCGATAGGACTTTCAGCGACTCTGATCTGTAGGTTCTTAAACGCCCAGGTGATAGCAGTTGACATAAACGATTACAGGCTGGAGCTTGCAAAGAGCATCGGTGCCGATTACACCTTTAACCCCCAAAGGGATGATGTGTTGGAAGCGGTCAGGGAGATCACGGATGGATTGGGCGTGGATAAGGCGATAGATTGCACCGGTAAGGCGGAGGGGGAACTTCTGGCATTAAATGCCGTTAAAAGGCGGGGGAAGATGGCCTTCATAGGTGAAAATTCCATTGGCGTCACGATCAACCCCAGCGCCCAGTTGATCCGTAAGGACCTGGATGTGATCGGTTCATGGTATTTCAACGCCTCGGAATACGATGACATGATCAAAATCGTCAGACGTGGCGTGCCGATTGAAAGGCTCATCACTCATCGATTTCCCATAACCGAGGCTCAAAAAGCGTTTGAGACCTTCGCATCGGGCAAGGCGGCGAAAGTTCTCATCAAGCCATGGGGGTAGAAGATGGTTACCAACATCCTGATAACCGGGATGCCCAGGGTTGGTAAGACCACATTGGTGCGAGAGGTGATCGAGGACGCGGCGAAATCCGACATCAAGGCGATCGGCTTCTACACGGATGAGATCCGCGAGAACAACAAAAGGATCGGTTTTCAGATATCCGATCTCGACGGCAGACAGGCGCTTCTGGCTTCCACCTTCTTCAGAACCAAATACAGGGTTGGGAAATACGGCGTTAACCTGCATAACCTTGATCTCATAGGGATAAGGGCTATTCAAAGGGGGCTCAGATCGAAGAAGTTCGACCTCATCCTGATCGATGAGATCGGAAAGATGGAGCTGCTGTCGGAGAGATTCATGTCGGTGCTGATGAAGGCTTTGGACTCGGAGAAGCCGGTCCTCGCCACCATAATGCACATAGATAACCCCTTTACCCGGGCGATAAAATCCCGCGAGGACGTCGAACTTTTCGTCCTGACCAGGACAAATTACGACGAGGTGAAAACCCAGGTTTTGCAATCTCTGATCGATATCTGTAAGGGCAGGACGAATGAGAGAGGATAAGATATCGAGGAGGTCCTTTCTCGGCAGAGCGCTGAGGTGGACCGGATTAGGCTTTCTCGCCTCACTCGCCGGATGCCTATGGCGGTATCTTTCGCCCAGACGAATATCGGAGCCGATCTCGGCCTTTAACGTCGGATTTCCCGATGAATACAAACCGGAAAGCGTGAGCGATAGATGGGTGAAAAGCCCATATAAGGTGTGGATCATAAGGCGAGAGGACGGAACCTTCTATGCCCTCTACGACGAATGCACGCATTTGGGCTGTGCCCTCAGATGGGAGCCGGAGGAGAAGAGATTCAAATGCCCCTGTCACAAAAGCCAATTCGATATGGAGGGGCATCTGCTGAAAGGACCAGCTTCCAGGGCACTTGACAGGGTTGCCATTAAGCTTGATATAACCGGCGAAATCCGTGTCGACACCTCCAGACGGTTCAGATTCGAAAGGGGAGAATGGAAAGATCCGGATTCCTTCCTGAAGATCTGATCTCCGTTCAGTCCTCCTCACCCGTTGATTACATATCATACGACGCTTGCCCTCACAGGGTTCGAGACCTTATAATTTTAGGTAAAACATCGGTAGGCTATGAACGTTATTCAAATCCGAGGAGGTTATAATGATAAAGCTTTACGGCAGGGAGTTCACCAGAGGTGAGCTTTTGAGATATGTGGGCGATATCTCGCAGATCGCCGGGCTTAAAAGATATGAGCTGAGCGAGGGCAACGAGAGGGGAGTTGAGGCTGTTGAATTCAGGACGGGTTCCGGGTTTAACTTCGTCGTGCTGCCGGGAAGGGGGATGGACATATCCTTCGCCGAGTATAACGGCATACCGCTTTGCTGGCGGTCGAGCGTGGGGGATGTTGAGGCCTCCTTCTTCGAGCCGGAGGGGCTGGGATGGCTGAGGAGCTTCTACGGCGGATTGATGGTCACCTGCGGAATGACCTATGCCGGCGCTCCCTGCGAGGATGAGGGGGAGAAACTCGGACTGCACGGGAGGGTCTCCAACATACCGGCCAAAAACGTGTGGGCCGATACGAAATGGGAGGGCAATGAGTTCACGATGTGGGTTCAGGGGAAGGTCAGGGAGACCGCCGCGTCCGGTGAGAACCTGCTCCTGACGAGAAGAATATGGGCGAGGTTAGGTGAGGCAAAACTACACGTATATGATATCGTCGAGAACGAGGGATTCACCGAGACGCCCCACATGCTCCTCTACCACATCAACATCGGCTTCCCCATCGTGGACGAGGGAACGGAGTTGCTGGCGCCATCGATCGAATCGGCCCCGCGCGACGATGATGCCAGAGCGGGGTTCGGACGCCACTTCTCCTTCGAACCTCCCACGCCCGGATACAGGGAACAGGTTTTCTATCATGAGATGGCGTGTGACGAAAACGATCACGTCTACGTGGCTCTGGTCAATCGAAACTTCAACGGAGGAGAAGGGATCGGGATCTACGTCAGATACCACAAGAGCCAGCTGCCGCGTTTCATCGAGTGGAAGATGATGGGCGAGGGAACATATGTGGTCGGTTTGGAGCCGGCCAACTGCCTCGTCGAAGGGAGAGATAAGGAACGTGAGAGGGGAACGTTACAGTTCATCGAGCCAGGAGGCAGAAGACATTATGAGACCGAGATCGGGGTTCTAAGGTCAAATCGGGAGATAGAGGAGATAGAGAGGAAAATTGAAGAGATCAGACGTCAGCGGCAGACCCTTTAAATTGAACCTGGACAACGGGATGACGGTGATCCTGATCGAGGATCACCGCACCCCTTTGGTTTCCATCCAGCTCTTCGTCAGGGCGGGTAGTATCTACGAGGGCAAATACCTGGGAACCGGGGTCTCGCATTTCGTCGAACACGTGATAGGCACAGGGACCGTCACCAGAAATCGGCGGGAGATAGACCGCCTGATAGAGCTCATGGGCAACATCGCCAACGCCTATACCAGTCGCGATCATACCAAGTACTACCATACCGTGCCGTCGAAGCACTTTGAGATGGCCCTGGAGCTCCTGGCCGATTACATACAAAATCCCACCTTCCCGCCGGAGGAGGTTGAGATACAGCGGGGTGTTATCCTGAGCGAGCTCAACAAGGACAGCGACGAGCCTACCAGAAAGCTGCTGGACAATTTCTACGAGACCGCCTTCAGGGTTCATCCCGTAAGGATCCCTATCGGCGGCTACAGGGAGTTATTTGAGAAGCTGACGCGGGATGACCTGATCGATTATTACAACACCGCCTATTCGCCGGAGGCCATGACGCTCGTGATAGCGGGCGATATATCCCCTGAGAGAGCGCGGGAGAAAGTAGCGGAGTTGTTCGAGGGATTTGAAAGAAAAGCGAGCGAACCGATCCTTCTCCCTGAGGAACCGCCACAGAGCTCAACCAGGAGGAGCGAGATATCGGCTAACGTCGAGATAGCATATGGTATCATGGGATTTCGCACCGTTAGCCTCTTCCATCGGGATGTGCCCGCCCTTGAGGTCATAGCTGCCGTCCTCGGAACGGGGGAAAGCTGTAGGATATCGCGGATCGTTAAGGACCGGAAGAGGCTCATCCACTCCTTCGACCTCTGGTCGGATACCCCCTCTTATGATGCGGGTGTATGGGCTGTGGAGTTCGAGACCGCTCCGGATAAGATCGAAGCCGCCATAGACGCCATCCTGGAGGAGGTATTCCGCGTCAGATCGGAGGGTGTGACCGATGAGGAGCTTCGGAAGGCAAAGGCGGTTCTGGAGAGCGAGCATATATTCGCCATGCAATCGATCGAGGAGATAGCCAATATCATCGGTGCGGACGAATATATGACAGGAGATCCCAACTTCAGCGAACGTATGCTGGAGAGGATAAGGCAGGTCGATCACGAGGATGTCCTCAAGGCAGCGGAGAGGTACTTCAGTGAGGATAACCTGACCGTGTCAATTCTCACGCCCGAAAGGGGGAGCACTGCCGGAAAATCGGTGTGCATATCCAAAAGATCTACTCAACATCAGATCAGACGGTTCATCCTCGATAACGGCATAAGGCTGCTTCTCTGCCCCGAGGAGGACTCGCCTGTGGTGGCGATAACCGCCATAATGCCCGGAGGATCGAGATATGATCCGCCCAGCAAGAGCGGCACCTTCCAACTGATGAGCAGGATGCTGTTGAAGGGGACCAAGTCCAGAACCGCCCAGGATATAGCCGACGAGGTCGAATCGGTCGGCGCCTCCTTAGATCCGTTCTGCGGCAGGGAGTTCTTCGGCTGCTCGGCCAGCATGCTCTCCAAGGATTTCAAACTCGGATTTGAGATACTGTTCGACGTGCTGCGAAATTCCATCTTCGACCCTGAACAGTTTGTGAAGGTCAAGGAGGAGGCCGTCGCGGAGATAAGATCGGAATCGGACGATTGGATCACGGTCTCCAAGAAACGGTTCTACCAGACGATGTTCGGCGATCGCGCTCATGAGTTCTATCCGGTTGGCGAGCTCACATCCATAGAGGAGCTCACACCGCATGATGTGTTCGATCTCTACCTTCGATACTGTGTGCCGGACAACATGGTGTTGTCGATCTTCGGCGATGTCAACCCCGATAAGGTCAGGAGACTTGTATCGGAGAGCTTCGGCATGTGGCCGAAATCCGGATATTCACCCCCACGGATATCGCCCTTAAAGGTGAAGCCGGGGAAAGCCACGTACGAGGAGGACATATTCCAGGAGGTGATCTTTCTAGGATATCCATCCGTGCCGATCGGATCAAGGAGGAGGTTCGCCGTCAGGGTTCTCAAGGCGATCCTATCGGGGATGGATTATCCCGGCGGCAGGCTCTATAACCGACTTAGAAACGAGCAATTGGTCTATCTCATCCATGCCTACACCTATTTCGGGCCGGATATCGGATATATAGCGATATACGCCGCGACGTCAGGTGAAAACGGCGATCAGACGCTAAAAGCCATGTTGGAGGAGATCGAGAGGGTGAGGAGTGGGGATATATCCGAGGAGGAGCTGGAGGTGGGCAAGAGCATGTGTGTCTCAAATCATCTCATCGGTCATCAGACCGTCTCCGACAAATCCGCCTCCGCAGCCCTGGGGGAAAGCTACGGGATAGGATACGATCACTTCATCAGATATGAGGAGGAGATAGAAAAAGTTAAGATGAGTGACGTGATATCGATAGCGAGGGAGATACTGGACGAGTCAAAGCGGGTTATCGCGATCCTCAAACCGCGGGAGCAGTGAGGATGAAGATCCTTACCAGATACATCCTCGTCGAGTTTGTGGCGCCTTTTTTATTGGCCCTTCTCTGTTTCACGATGGTCCTCTTGATGAACGAGGTGTTCACCTTGACGAAGACCTTCGTGGCGAAGGACGTGAGCCCTTGGTATCTCGTAGAGCTTTTGATATACGTCCTTCCGGCCACGCTGGTCGTGACCATCCCGATGGCGACCCTGGTTGGGATACTGCTCTCCTTCGGTCGCCTCTCGGCCGACAACGAGATAATAGCGATGAAATCGATCGGGATCGGCTTGCATCAGTTGATGGTTCCCGTACTCATCCTCTCCTTTGGCATCAGCATATTCACCTTTTTCTTCATGGACATGGCCTTACCCAACGCGAACATGGCCTATGTGAGGCTGATGTACAGCATAAACGTGCGCCACCCAGGGCTGATCCTGGAGAAGGGAATCATCATGAGGGAGCTGGAGCGGGAGGGGAAGATGTGGATGTTCGAAAGACAGGACCCGAGGACGGGCAGATTGGAAAACGTCAGAATCTGGGAGGAATATCAGGATGGACTTCCCACGCTGGTGTCGGCTAAAGAGGCGGAGCTGGATTTCTCGGGGATGTACACAAGGTTGAGGCTCTTTGACGGAGTCATATATAAACCCGGTAAAAGGCCGGAGGATATGGTGACGATACGATTCGACCGACAGGAGATAAGGCTAGGGCTGAGCAAGGCGCTTCGTGAGATAGAGTATAAGGGGAAGAGTTTCAGAAGCATGAATCTCAGGGAGTTGACGGGGAAGATATCACAGATAAGAAATGACCTTCACCATGGGGCCCAACCTTACAGGGAGGTACTTCAACAACAGCTCAATAGGGCGTTGGTGGAATATCACAAGAAGTTCTCAATCCCCTTCGCATGCTTCGCCTTTGGACTGATAGGCGTGCCTTTAGGAACGCTGACCCGAAAAAGCGGCAAGATGGTAGGTTTCGGGGTGGGTTTGTCGCTGATAATCGTCTATTACGTGTTGTTAAGGGTGGGCGAGACCACGGGAATTAAAGGGGCGATGAACCCGATGCTGAGCGTTTGGATCCCAAACATCATCACCAGCATCGGAGGGATCATCCTGGCCATCCAGACCTCCCATGAGGCACCTTTCTGGTCATATCTGCGCCTCCGTCGACGGAGGATTCCCGCCGAAACCTGACCCCTGTATTTCAATATCTTGACATCTTTCATTTTTGAAACACAAAGCGTGTCGCCCATTAGAAAGCAACCAGTCGTCGGCAATCAGCGCTCAGCTTAGAGACGTCCGCCATCTGTCCAGAGATGGTCATTTGTTGTCATTTTGAATGACGGCGTAGCGAAATGGCTTAAATGACTGTAAACGACCGAGTGCTCCCTTCGACTCTCGACCCTTCTCCGGCAGCTGGAGTATGTTTCATTCGTGAAACAGCCCGTGGTGTGATCACAGCGTGAGAACCGGCTTGTGATCCGGTTTTTTGGGATGGTATGGATTATGCATATCTATCTAGCATTGGGGAAGTTACCTGATTCGGAGAGAGGAGGTGTTCCGCCGTGAGGTGGAGATGGATGTATTACATGACTGGACTTCCGGGATGGATGAGGTTCGGATTCAGCCCCGGATGGGTGGGCAGAAGCCCGACCGGGCTCGGTCCGGCAGCCTCATTCCTTCTGACAGGACAATGGCCCACGCCGCAGATGCAGGCGTGGTGGCAGGGGATGCAGGGCGGATACCAGTGGCCCTATCAGATGCCATCTGCGCCCGGCTATGGCGCTCCTCAGAGCGCGAATCCCCAGGACGAGCTCCAGTTTCTGAAAGAACAGGCTCGTCAGCTCCAGGAGGAGCTGGAGGCCATAACCCGAAGGATTCAAGAGCTTGAAGGGGGGAGTAGCTCATGAAGATAGCCGTTACGAGCACAGGACCGGATCTGAGATCCCAGGTCGATCCCCGCTTCGGCAGATGCCCTTACATCTTGATCGTCGACTCGGACACGATGCAGTTCGAGGCGATACAGAACCCGAACGTAGCGGCAGCGGGAGGAGCCGGGATCCAGACCGCACAGATGGTCGCCGACAAGGGAGCTCAGGTGGTCTTAACCGGAGGCTGTGGCCCTAATGCCTATCAGGCCCTATCGGCCGCCGGAATACAGATCGTGACGGGCGTAAGCGGCGTTACGGTCGAGGAGGCGGTCCGCGGGTATCTGCAGGGCAGATTTCAGCCGACAACCGGCCCTAACGTTCCATCTCATTTCGGCGTGAACGTTCCGCCGCCTGGACCCGGCGGAATGGGTCCCATGCCCCCTGGGCCCGGCATGGGCTGGGGAGGTGGCGGCTGGGGCCGCGGAGGTGGTTTCGGCCGCGGCGGCGGCTGGGGTCGCGGCCGCGGTGGCGGTTGGGGCGCCGGCGGAGGTTTCGGCCCAGGCGGTATGGGCCCCATGCAGCCAGCAGGCGCTAACCCCCAGGCCGAACTGGAGATGCTCAGACAGCAGGCCGAAATGCTTAGGAGACAACTCGAGGAGATCAACCGCCGAATCGAAGAGCTTGAAAAGAACCAGTAGAAACCAATAGGCAAATGCCGGGGTCGGTAAGATGAGAATGGTAGCGGTAATAGACCAAAATAGATGTAAGGGATGTGGTGAATGTTACAGGAATTGTCCATTTGGGGCTATTATACCCCGAGGGGACAGATATGAGGTAGACCCATCCCTGTGCAGGGGATGTGGCGTATGTGAGCGCGTCTGTCCCGTCGGCGCTATCAGCCTTCAACCGGTAACCAGCCCCGGCATCTCCCCATCCGGCCCCGGCGATATAGGTTTCATGACCTCCTTCTGGCCTGGCATGGGCCGGATGGCTCGCGGAAGCCGAGGTAGAGGTGGTTACGGCCGAGGTGGATGGGGCAGAGGTCGAGGTAGAGGCCGAGGTGGGTATGGACGTGGTGGCTGGCCCTGGGGTGGCGGTTTCGGCCCAGGCGGTATAGGCCCCATGCAACCGATACAGGGTAATCCTCAAGCTGAACTCGAGATGCTCAAACAGTACGCTCAAGAGCTTAAAAGACGACTTAAGGAGATAAACGAAAAGATCAGAAAGCTTGAGAATAAATGAGGAAGTATGGCGTTAACTGATGGATACACCCAGATTGGAGGGGGAAATGACGATATCGGTGGCCAGCGGTAAGGGCGGAACCGGCAAAACCACAGTCGCAACCAACCTCGCCAGAACCCTCTACGAGGCGGGGGTGAGCGTAACCTTCCTCGACTGTGATGCTGAGGAGCCGAACGCTTACATATTCCTCAATCCGCAGCTTTATCAGGTCGATCCCGTTATAAGCAAGCTCCCGGTGGTCGATCAGGACAAATGTGTGGGATGTAAAAAATGCGTCCAGTTCTGCGTCTATAACGCTTTAGCCCTCGTGGGTAAAAAAATACTGGTCTTCCCCGAGCTCTGTCACGCCTGTGGCGGGTGCAGCCTCGTGTGTCCGACGGGAGCGATATCCGAGGTGGACAGGGAGATAGGCGTGGTTGAGATGGGATATGCCTATGAGATGCCGGTTCTGGACGGTCTGCTTAAGGTGGGAGAGGCCATAGCGCCGCCGATCATCAAAGCCGTTAAGCGCAAAGGCAGGGAATTCGAATCGGATGTCACGATCATAGATGCACCGCCCGGAACGGCATGTCCGATGGTAGAGGCCGTTAAGGGCTCGGACTACTGTATCCTCGTGACTGAGCCTACGCCCTTCGGCCTGAACGATCTGAAGATCGCCGTTGAAGTGGTTCGCCAGCTCGGCATACCTCATGGGGTCGTGATAAACAGATCGGACGTCGGAGATAGAAAGGCCGAGGAGTTCTGCCAAGAGGAGAAAATACCGATCCTGATGAGAATACCGATGGATAGACGCATCGCTGAAGCCTATTCCGAGGGCGCCATGATGCTGGACGTAGATGAGTCCTGGAGGGAGAAATTCCTGGAGATGTTCGAGAGGGTGAAGGAGGCTATCGGATGAAGTCGTTGACGGTCATAAGCGGCAAGGGGGGAACCGGCAAGACCACCGTGGTCACGTCGTTCGCGGCGCTGGCCAAAAAGGATGGGGTCAAGATCGTAATCGCCGACTGTGACGTGGATGCCCCCGATCTGCATATACTCCTTCAACCGGAGATAAAGCATAGGGAGCCCTTCACAGGCGGAAGGATCGCCGTGATGGATCAGGAGAGATGCACGGGATGCGGCGAATGTTACGAACACTGCAGGTTCGAGGCGGTTATCAGACGGGAAGATAGATATGAGATAGACCCGATGGAGTGCGAGGGGTGCGGGGTATGCGAATACGTCTGCCCCGTCGACGCCATCACGATGCAGGTGAGAGAGGGAGGGTATTGGTTTATCTCCGAAACCCCATATGGGCCAATGGTACATGCAAGGCTTGGCCCTGGAGAGGGCAACTCCGGCAGGCTGGTCACCGTCGTCAGACAGGCCGCCGAACAGATGGCGGTCGAGACTCAAGCGCGATACGTGATCATCGACGGCTCACCCGGGATGGGATGTCCGGTCATCGCATCGGTGACGAACACCGACCTCGTTCTGGTGATAGCTGAGCCGACGCTCTCGGGTATACACGATATGGAAAGGGTTTTGGAACTTGCCCTGCACTTCGGCGTCAGGCCGCTGGTGTGCGTAAACAAATATGACCTGAACCTCGCCGTCACACGGGAGATAGAGTCGCTGTGCGACGAGGCGAGGGTTGAGGTGGTGGGCAAAATCCCGTTCGATGAATCCTTCATCGAAGCGGTGGTGAACATGAAGCCCGCTGTGGAATACGTCGATGGGAACCTGGCCTTGAAGATCGAATCCCTGTGGAAGAAGGTCAGGGCGGAGCTCGATAAAGACGGTCATTTGTAGTCATCGGTCATTCGGCTTCGCCGTCATCTCAACAATGACTACAAATGACCATAAATGACTACAAGTGACTATAAAATCGAGGGAGGTGGATAGAGATGTTCGGACGAGGACGCGGTTTCGGTCGAGGATTCGGCCGCGGCTTCTGGTGGGGATACCCATGGTGGGGCCCCGGATGGGGTCGCGGATGGGGCTACGGCTTCTGGTGGGGCAGAGGTAATCCATACCCCTTCTGCCGGTGGTTCCCGTGGCTGCCTAGATGGTGGTGGGCGACGCCCTACGCGGCCTCATACGCCGCGACCATACCGTATTATGCCGGATACGGCTATTACCCGTATTATCCGGCCACGACATATCCCGTTTCCCCGTTCGGCTATGGCTATGGCGGCTACGTGACGGGCACGCCACAGCAGCCGACGGGAACAGCCCAGGCGAGCTGAGGAGGTGATCTTATGCCTTTCGGCATGGGACCCGCGGGATGGTTCTTGGCTCCGTATATCGCCCAGTGGTGGGCGCAGTGGTGGTCATACTGGCTTCGTTACTGGCCCAGAGTGCCATACCTCGCTCCATACTGGTTCCCCTTTGCTCCTCCGCCTCTGACGCCTCAGGATGAGCTTTCATCCCTGAAATCTCAGGCACAGGCGCTGGAGAGCGAGCTTGAGGCGATCAGGAGAAGGATGGAGGAGCTCGAGGGCCAGATAGCGAAGGAGGGAAGCTGATCCTCATCCCATCCTCGCGGTGCGTGAGGCACCTATCGTGCCTTACGCACCCCTTTAAGCCTGGCGAGGTGATAAGATGCCGATCTATGAATATCGATGCAAGGAATGTGGGGAACGGATTGAGGTTCTGATCCGGTCTGAAGAGGAAATTCCCTCCTGCCCGAACTGCGGTAGCGAACAGATGGAGAGGTTGCTCTCCGTTCCCCAGGTGAGGATGGGTGGATTTTCCCCATCCGGAGGACTGACCTGCTGCGGTCGAGAGGAGCGATGCGAGGTGCCTCCCTGCTCGATAGATGGGAGCTGCCGGAGGGATTAGGGAAGAGATCTTAAAATCCAGGCTAAGCAGGCAGAGGTGTCAGATGAAAGTTGCGATCTCATCCGAGGATAAAAACGGATTAGACGGAATGGTGGCCCAACACTTCGGCCGTTGTCCATATTACACCATAGTGGAGATCGAGGATAACTCGGTTAGAGATGTGAAGGTAATAGCCAATCCGTTTTACAACCGTCATGTGCCAGGGCTGGTGCCCGGCTTCATACGCGACCAAGGGGTCGACGTGATGGTGGCCGGAGGAATGGGCCGGAGGGCGATAGCTCTTTTCGAGCAGTACGGAATTCACGTGGTCACAGGCGCGGCCGGAACGGTGCGCCAGGCGATCGAGGATCTGCTGGCGGGAAGACTATCGGGCGCCGAACCCTGCATCGGAGGACATGGACATCCGGAAGAGGAGGTGTGAAACATGCCTAGGGGAGATGGAACAGGGCCGAGAGGCCAGGGCCCCAGAACCGGAAGAGGTCTAGGTGGAAGAGGTTATGGCAGGGGAATGGGCAGAGGTATGGGTAGAGGCGGCGGCAGAGGTCGTATGGGAGGCTTCGGACTCGGTCCCGGCGGCTACTGCGTTTGCCCTTCCTGCGGAGCTCAGATCCCCCATCAGCCAGGAACCCCGTGTTATCAGATAAGCTGTCCGAAGTGCGGGGCGAAAATGACCAGAGGGTGAGGTGAACATCGGGGGCGAAGGACCCTTCGCCCCTATCCACTGTTATACGCAATCGCCCTAAATTTATATCATAATTCATGGTAGGAGGAGGTATTAAACAATGGAAGTATTATTGCAGATAGTGTGGATACTTTTAATTGGAGCAATCGCTGGCTTTTTAGCTACTTGGCTTGGAATCGGTGGGTGTTTTTTAAGAATACCTATGATGATGGTACTCTTAGGTTTATCCATCAAAACAGCCTATGCGGTAAATATGGCTGTTATAGCTATTGCCACAATACCAGGTGTGATCACGCATTACAGGATGAAGCATGTATATAAAAAAGGGGTTATTGTAGCTGCTATAGGAGCAGCAGTTGGTGTGATAATCGGTACCCAAATAGCAATGTATGTTCCATCCAGAATTCTCAAAACAATTTTTGGTATTGCATGCATTGGCGTCGGAATTTATATGACATATTCTTCTATAAAGAGTAAAGGGAAAATGCCCCCAAGAGTAACAGTTGATCAGGTAGGAAAGTTGGAGCATGGGTTAAAACTTGGAGGATTTATGCTTTTGGCTGGAATAGCAACGGGTCTTTGCGGCTTTGGTGGAGGTATTTACTACATGCCCATTTTTAATGCGCTCGCATATCCAATGCATATCGCCATAGGCACATCTTCTACTCAGATGATACCCGTTGCAGCAATTGGGGCAACGAACTTGACAATACATGGTTTTCAAAACTGGTTCTATGTCCTAACAATTGGACTTGTGACAATGTTTTTCTCATGGTTAGGTGCCCGAACTACAAAGATAATGAAAGCATGGGTCTTAAAAGGAATATTTGGGGTTCTCATAGGACTTATTGGGCTTTCCGTTGCCGTAGGATTAATATAAAGCGGCCGAAAATTGAAGAACCTATAAAACTTGAGAGGATAAAGACCATAAGTAGAAAGCGCCCTATTATGATTGAGGATTTGGGGCGACAGCGTATAACAGCGGATAAAAGGCTTTGCCCAAGTTGCCTTTGGCAGCTTCTCTCATCCGCAAACCGATAAAGGAGGATGGGATGAACGCACAGGAACAGAAACCCTTCGAGGAAATCCTGGAGTACCTTGAGGGCAAGAAAAGGATAGTCCTTATGGGCTGTGGAGGATGCGCTACGATCTTCCACACCGGCGGCGTGAAAGAGGTAAACGAGATGGCGGAGAGGCTGGAGAAGGAAGGCAAGGAGATCGTAGGTAAAATCGCTTTGCCTTTCGCCGTGTTCGCCTGTTATCTCCCGATGTCCTCGATGTTCCTGAGAGAACACAGGGAGGAGATAGAGCAATGTGACGCCATGTTAATGCAGTGTTGCGGCGATGGGGCACAGGCGGTGAGGGGATATCTGGAGGAGGAGATGGGTATCGTAAAACCTGTATATCCCTCCGTCAACGCCTTGGGTTTTTCCAGCGGAGGCCCCGCCGTCTTCAAGGAGGAGTGCCAGGCGTGCGGCGCATGCGAGCTGGGCAAAACCGCCGGCATCTGTCCGCTGGTGCAATGTCCCAAGGGGTTGTTGAACGGACCCTGCGGGGGGACAACTAAAGATGGCAAATGCGAGGTAGATCCCACACGCGATTGCGCCTGGGTTATGATCTACAGGAGGCTGGAAAAGCTCGGCGAGCTCGATAAGTTCTCAAAGATAAACGAACCTCACGATTGGAGCAAGGCTGTGAGGCCGCGCAGGTTGGAGGTCGAGCCCATCGACCTTATGGAGAAGCTGAAGGAGACGAAGAAGGTCATAGAGAGCTTAGGGTTGTAGGAACGGGTTGTCGTCAGGAGGATAAGTCATGAAAGCGGGAACTAATCTGGAGAAAGTCCTGGAAAGCGGCGCCTTCGCCGTCACCGCTGAGGTCGGTCCACCTCAAGGGGCTGCTCCCGACGAGATCAGGAACAAGGGCGAAACGCTCAAGCCTTACTGCGACGCCATGAACGTCACCGATAATCAGTCGGCTGTGGTGAGGATGTCGAGCTGGTCGAGCTGCATTATATTGAAGGAGATGGGGATCGATCCGGTGATGCAGATCGTCGTCAGGGATAGAAACCGTCTAGCCATCCAAAGCGATGTCCTAGGCGCTGTAGCCTTAGGAATTCGAAATTTCCTGTGCCTATCAGGGGATCATCCGAGCCTCGGCAATCATCCTGAGGCCAAAGGCGTATACGATCTCGATTCCATCCAGCTGATTCAAACGTTGAAGGGCATGCGGGACGAGGGGAAATTCCAATGCGGTGAGGAGATATCCGGCGAGGTGTTGGCCTTTATAGGAGCCGCTGCCAACCCCTTCGCAGCTCCATTCGAGCTTCGACCCCATCGATTGGCGAAGAAGGTGAAGGCCGGAGCCGATTTCATCCAGACCCAGATGATCTTCAACGTGCCGAGATTTAAGGAGTTCATGAAGCAGGTGAGGGATATGGGCCTTCATGAGAAGGTCTATATCTTGGCCGGTGTGGGGCCGATCAGATCCCTGGGAGCGGCTAAGTATATGGCCACCAAGGTGCCGGGGATGGATGTGCCGGAGGAGATCATAGAGCGCATCCGTAAGACGCCGAGGAAGAACAGAGCGAAAGAGGGAATCAGGATCTGCGTCGAGATCATCCAGCAGATCAGGGAGATAGAGGGCGTTTCCGGCGTGCATATCATGGCGATCGAATGGGAGGGAGCCGTGCCGGAGATAGTCGAAAGGGCAGGTCTTATGCCGCGACCTTAGAGAGGAGGACCGCTATGGCTGAGGTAAACTGCGTGTTTTGCGAGGTACAGGCCTGTACGGAGGATATCCAAAAGACGCCCAGCTTCTGCCCGCGTAGAAGCGCAGGGGAAGCCTTGAAAAAGGCCGAGGAGATACGAAATACGGACCCTGAGGTGAGAAGGATCGCCACCGTCGCTAAATCCGTGGAGACGGAGGGCTATAGGATCTGGCCGAGGGTGCGTGAGTTGATAGAGTTCTCGAAGAGGATGGGGTTGAAAAAGCTGGGCGTAGCCTTCTGTATAGGGTTAAAGGAGGAGACAAGACAACTGGTCAAGATACTGAAAAGCCACGGGTTTGAGGTATCATCCGTGGCATGCACGGTCAACGGCGGCTGTAACCCCGTCGGACAGGCCCTGACGCTGAATCAGCAGGGGACAGAGCTGAACGTTATCATGGGCCTCTGCATGGGACACGACATACTGTTTACGAAGTTCTCCGAAGCACCCGTTACCACGCTCGTCGTGAAGGACAGAGCCATGTGTCATAACCCTGCCGCACCACTGGTCAATCGTTACTGGCGTGATACCTTCTTGAAGTCCTAGTGATTGTGCTGCTGAGCTGATACCGCCGGAATGAATAACGGGTCAGGGGCGGTGACGGTATGATACATCCTGTGTCGAAACTGCAACTGGAGAACGGCGAAGCGATCGCATCTCTCCTCGAAAACTCAGCGATTGTCGTTCTCGACAAAACGGTATGGGGATTGCTTCTGGAAGGTGGTGGAAATCCCAACGGAGGTGTTCGAGATGATCAGATGGATGTCTATCGGTATGGCGCTTTCATCGATACTGCTGATCTCCATCGGATGCGATACCGATAAAAGCTGTTACACCCCTGATACAACCCCGCCGGCAACTCCAAGAGGCGTCAGGACCGTAACGGGGGATGGCAAGGTCACAATAGAGTGGTATGGCAGCGATGAGCCGGACCTGGCCGGGTATCGGGTTTATAGAAGCGACGATAACGTCCATTTCGAGATGATCGCTGAGGTCTCGGGGAATATAACAAGATATGTGGACAGGGATGTGCGTAACGGCGAGACTTACTATTACGCCATCTCCTCCTTCGACCTCGACGGGAACGAGAGCGATCTCAGCCCCGAGGAGGTATGGGATACACCCCGTCCTGAGGGGAGGGTTATCCTAGACGATTATCAGCTCTCGCCTAACACCAGCGGCTTCGACTTCTCAAACGGTGAGCAGGGGCCGGTTCCATATGATCAAACGACCACCGACATCTACTTCGATGCCGATAACGGCATCTACTATCTGCTTTCAGATAACGGCACTCTGATGCAGGATACGGGATATCATGAGAGCTGGGATGACCTGGACATCGCTCCTGAGAAGGGATACGTGGGGGATATCATAGAGATATTGGAGGGACACACGTATGCCTTTTACACCCCTGAGGGGAACTATGCCAAGATAAAGGTTTTGAAGCTCACCGATAGATCCGTGACGTTCGACTGGGCCTATCAGCTTGAGCCGGATAACCCCCAGCTTGCCCCACGTAAGCCTTAGAGATCCGCGGGGGCTTTTAAGCCCCCGCTTATCTTATCTGAAGAATTCATCCTCGCTTTCCTCCTCAGCCGTCATCCTCTCCAGTTTTTCCCTACGTATCCTCCTGTAGCTGACATATATGATCAGAAAGGCTGCCGAGATCAGCATCCATAGGAAGGAGGAGCTGGAGAACAGGAGGATCATCTTATAGTGCCTTTCGACATATGAGCGCCATCTTTCGTCGAAGCTGTAAGGGGTCATGCCCGTCGTCAGCGTCATGGCGTTTGTGAAGCTCTCCCCGATCCTCACCAGATCCAATATCGCCCTCAGCGATTCACCGCCGTAACTCCTGGCTATCATCGAGACGGCGCTGAGGCTTTCGGCGTATGCCAGGCCGGCGAGATCTGGTTCGTCGGGGAAGCTGGTTTCCAGCTCCCTTAGAGGTATGATCGATCCCCATATCGCCCGTCCCATCAGGGTGAGATCCCGCCTGAAAAACATGCCTTCCCCTGAAAGCAGCATCGCCATCCCCTCATTGAACCAAAGCGGGATCTCGCTTAGTTTTTCCCCGATCCTCTCTCCGATGATCACATGGGCGATCTCGTGGCGTAGAACGACCAGGAACTTCAGGTTTCTGTTCTCCGTAAATCCCGGATCTCGAACGAGTACCCGTCTCTGAAGCGGGAAGGCGCATCCCGCGGCCCAATCCTGTATCGGTGCGTTCACCGCCCTGCGGAACTGATCTCCGCTGCCGCAGATCCATATCTCGATTTTACCCTCAAAAGGCATACCGAAGTTCTCGGCCACCTCCTTCAGGAACTCCTCTCCCTCCTCGATCGACCTACGGGCATCCAAACGGCTACCGGTAAAGTAGACCCTGAAGTGATCCGAGTCGATGTGTTCCCAGACCTCACATATAGCTGAGGAAGTAAGGAAAATCAGGAAAAGAGACGTCAGGTATATAATTCTCACCGCATCTTCCTCCACCTTGCCACTTAAGTATATCAAAAGCGACCTGACAAGGCCATATACCGTATACCGGAGCAGGACTTCGCAAAAACTTTTGAAGAATGTAGGTGGGGAAAGGCTTAGATGGCATAAGTGATTCAAAGCAAATTCGCGCTCTAATCTATCGCGAATTTGCTCAAAACCCTTATGTTACCCTACATTCCGCAGCATCATGTGGAAGTTTTTTGATTTTTCGGATACCATATAGAGACAAATCATATCCTAGGAGATGGAAATATGTCTCAGCAGAGATACTCAACCCAGAGAATAGATCACCTGGGAATAGTTGCAGGGATATGTAAGGAGATAGATCTATCAGGACAGATAGATGAGATGATAGGCCCAACATGCAGGAAAGTGACAGTAGGAGAGGCAACAGAGGGGATGATCCTAAACGCCTTAGGGTTTGTGGGCAGAGCACTGTATCTGAGCCCTGAGTTTGTATAGAAATTACGCAGCTTTTGAGAAGGCTTGATCCATAAGGGATTCTACCTTCTCAAGGTTGTCTCTTCCCCCATTTGATGAGGATTCAAATAAAG
>JAGGXZ010000122.1 GCA_021162805.1 Candidatus Poribacteria bacterium | reverse complement strand
TCATTTGTCGTCATTGATAGTCATTTGTAGTCATTAATGACGGCGAAGCCGATTGGAAAACGTTAAAACGTTGAACGTTGGAACGTTAAACGTTCTAATGACGGCGAAGCCGAATGACTTAATGACTACAGATGACGGTTGATCTGTGGACGGCGGACAATCGGCCACAGATACTACACTCAGGGGAAATAAGAGCGATGGTCATTTGCGGTCATTTTGGGGCGTTTGAACGTTAGAACGTTGAACGTGATGATGTGCAACGGAGACCTATTTCCACTGCCCGAGGATCTCCTGCGGCGTGATCGTTGCAGCACTTAGCTTGCCGAAGCAGCGTTGGCAGTGTCTGTCTCAGATAGCCAAGGCCTCCACAGCCTGTTCCCTTTTGACCCTCTTGGAGAAGGAGATTATCTCCAGGGCTACTATATTGCCGCTGTTATCATAATCTATAACCAATCCCGACTCTTCGACATACTCGCTGTCACTAGCAGGGTCATCGGAGAATTTTATCTCCAAGACGTCTCCCTCTTTATCGTAGCTAATCTTAATCATGTTGTTTTCTCCTTTTAAGCCGTCTATCGTAAAAGGCGCTTATGACAACAAACTCATTTTCACCTTCCCATCTTCCTATTACCCTGAGAAATCTCCCTCCGACTTCCCCCATGAGATGAGTTAGAGAGCTATCAAACTTGTCGTTTTCTCTCCATGTTGGAGATAGTATAACGCTTTTGATAATATCTAAAGGGATATCTCTCTCAGCGATCTTAATGCGAGCATGCTTTGTCAATCTGACAGTTACACTGCTTGAAACCATGTCTTTCCCATTCCCTATTCAGACATCCTACTCGTCAACCCGGTTAACTTTCCTGCCTTCCCGAAGGTTCGCATATCTATTTCGGCTGTCCACAGGTGCTACAAGAAGGAACAAGACGAAATCTAAAACTTCACCCGTTTGATCCTCCGGCAGCACAAACCATCATCGGGCAGCCCTCGGAGGTAGGAAACAGGAGAAAGGAAGCAGGGGGCGAAAAACGTTACAACGTTAAACGTTGAACGTGATGACGTGCAACGGAAACCGACCACCACACCGGCGGCGTTGGCGATATATGCCGCCTCACCCGGCTCCCCCGCAAGGGTGAAAACGCTCACAACCGTATCGCGGTGGAGCTTTCCCCTCATTTCTCCTGAGGACGATGAAGCGGTAATATGAGCGTACCGTTTAACCGTTAGACGTGCAATGGGATAACGGCGTTGATGGGCCGTCGTCATTTGCGAGCCTCACTTCGAACTCATATCCCCTGTCTCGGAGCCATCTCTCGATCGCCCTGCGGACCGTCTCCTCGGAGAAGGGCTCATCGACGGTGACCTCCCATTCCGGCAGTTCATCCTCCTTCCTGCCGCTCATCTCCAGCATCCTCCTGCTTATGACCCTCCAGGTGCGGCTCAGATCGCAGCGCTTGTTGATCTCTTCCTGGCAGATATCCACCGACCACACATCGTCGCCGGGGTTCGTCTCCCCCACATAGCTGATATGGAGCGGATCATGGCCCTCCTCCCAAAGTTCGTCCAGCGCCTTTAACATCTTCCTGTAGGTCAGGAACCTCTCGATCGCCTCGATGGGATCTGAGGTGCCTTTGAGGTGTTTTAGATCGTGGATGAACAGGAGCGATCTGATCTTGTCCTCCTTCTCGAAGATCCTTTCGCCATACCACTCGTGGAGGTTCTCCAGGAACCTTCTATAGGAGTTTTTCTCATTTCTCTCTCTGATATATCTCGCGTAGAGGTCGTGATACCAGAGTATGAGTTTCTCCAGGTTCAGCTCGTCCAGCAGTTTCCTCGCCTCCTGCAGCGTCTCTGCCGTTCCCATCAGTATCCCTCTGTTTACGACGATATAGACTTTCACGCCCGTGTTTTTGCGGCACCGGTCGCAGAACAGCTCATCTTTTATGATCCTTATCTCCTCTGCGTGCGAGATACAATCTTTGACATAGTAATCCTCAAGCATGTTATCGAAGGCTTTGATCTGGATGGAGTCGATCTCCCCGCCGCACATCGGGCAGGTGTATTTCCTATCGAGATGGATCGTGTCGAACATTCCCATATCGTTTCACCTCTTTTAACCATCTCTCTTTTTCTCTTTCCCCTCTCCAGCGCTCGGGAATTGTAGCATAATTTGGGGGGATTTTCTACTTCTGAACTCCTATCAGTTTTCTCCGGATAAAAGTACTCACAGACCTCCAACGTTTATGAGGAGCGTTATCATGCCGGTAGATTTTCCCGTCAATAGCCTGCCGATCCCAATGATAACTATAGCGTCCATGAAGTTTTAAGGAGAACCAGACATCTATAAAGCTGCCATCGATTAGGATAATGCGAAGTTCATTGACATCGGGAACAAGCGTATCCGCCACGATATCGGCAAATTCTATCTGAGCGATCTCGCTTAACCGCTTGATATCTATTAAGCTCCCATGGTCATCGATACCTCCCTCTTCCCCTTTTAATCTTCAGCATATATGATACCCTATCCCGATGTAAGGGGCAATAGGGCTTAAAGGTCGGCCGTCGGCGGTCGGCAGTCCACCGTCCGCCGCTATTCTAGGTCAAGAGTCAAGGGACAAGGGACGAGAGTCAAGAGATGAAAAGAAAAAAGACTCTTGACTCTAGACTCTCGACCCTCGACTAATCCGACGCTGCGGACCGCGGACTGTGGATAGCGGACAATCGGCCACAGATACTACACTCAAGGGAAATAAGAGCGAATCCCTTAATCCTCTAATCCTCAACTCGACTTATCATCCGCCCATCATTTTCAAAGCGCTTTTCATACCAGGTTCATGAACTCTTCCACGGTTACACCAGCATCCCTAATGATCTTGCGTAGGGTTCCCTTTGCAACATCTTTACCTTATATGAACAGGAACTGCAACCCATCGTCCATCGGGATGTCTCAAAACGACATGGCTTCCACTCCGTCGTATTCTTTTGAACCCCAGTCGCTCCAACGCTCTTAAAACCTCCTCAGGTCTTAGGGGTCTCAGCTCAGGCACTTACCTTCACCTCTTCCAGAGCTATCTCCACGGGGATAGGTTCGCCAAGGGATTTACGAGCCTCTATATGTAGCCTTATCGCATCCTTAATATTTTCCAAGGCTTCATCTATAGTTTCCCCCTGAGAATAACATCCCTGAAGGGAGGGGCAGCTTACGATGTATACCCCATCCTCATCCTGTTCAATTATCACTTTAAATTTGTATATCATCACACACCACCTCTTTTATTCCCCCAAAGCCATTCTGAGCGCTTTCCTGAACTCATCGTCTGGAGTCGAGAGTCATTTTCATCTCTCGCCTCTTGACTCTCGTCTCTCGACTTATTAATGTCCGCAGTCCGCCGCTGATGATTCCTTCTCCTCTGTCTTTACCTCTACCTCTGCCTTTACCTTCTTCCCTCAGAGGGTTCTCATCCGCCAGTGGCAATTTTAAGCGCTTCTCTGAACTCATCGGGGTCCTTGCAGGTTATGGCGATCTCGTGCAGCGTCACAAGGGTGGCTCTTGAGTTGATGGATCTCACCTTCTCCTCAATGTCTGGTGGGACGACCTTGAACCTCACTCCGAACGCCCTCAGAACCATCTCCCTGGCATCCTCAAGCATGCCCTGTTGTAACCCTTGCTGCAATCCCTCTCTGATGCCTTCCTCCTTAATTATCTCATATGCAGGCGACTCTATCATAATGTCTCGCCTCCTTCTCAGAAGCTCCCTAACTATCTGCTCACCTTTGAACCCAGAAAATATAGCCAAAGCCGTCAACAAGTCGGCCTTATCTCCTCTGCTCAAATCGCTCCTGTATATCCCCTCCTCAGCCTTGTATATCTCCTCTATCCCGCCCTCCATCACAGGCACAAACGGGTAAAGCCATATCTCCCCTCTCTCCAGAACCTCCTCAGCTTTCATCTGCCACATCTTGATAAGGTGATATCGAAACCTGATCGACTCGTCCTCATATACCCCTTCTATCCCCTCTCGCCTCCGGAAGAGGATCAGAACGCTCACTACGGGAAGGTGATATCTCAACAGGAACCGCACATGATATTCCAGCAGTCTTATCGGCACGTCTCTTTCCCATCTTGTCTGGAACTCAAGGAGGACGATCTTCTCCTTGCCGTCTTTAGTTTTGACCCATAACGGGAAGTCGCTTCTTCTGAGGCTTACACTCTCCTGGGGAATCTCCTCTAGGAGTTCCACCTCCTCCGGATCGATGTGGAGGAACCACTTCAGTATCGCTTCTTTGCCGTGTTGGACCACTACTTTTGCCGCAACGTCGTATTGCATTCTTATCCCTCTCAGGGAACAAGAGCCAGGTGCTGCGAAGTCGGTAATAATTATAGACTTTCCCATAAAGAAATGCAATCTCTATGGAAGTCGAGAGTCCAATTTTTTCAAGTATCTCTCCTCGATTATATCCATCAGTTCCCTCTTCTGATCCTCGGGGGAGAGGGGGAGCGATTCCTACCATTTCAAGCAGTTCCATATCCGGTTCTTCATTGAACTTCGATTTATATTCTTCATAAGCTTTTCTTATCCTCTTAACCACTTCTTTTAACCCCCTAATCCTTTAATCCCCTAATCCCTTAATCCTCTAATCCTCAATATGATACCTTATCCCGGCAGGCGGGGCAAATTGGGACAAGGAGGCAGGATTTTTCACTTTCACACTTTCTCAGAT
>JAGGXZ010000121.1 GCA_021162805.1 Candidatus Poribacteria bacterium | reverse complement strand
GCCGTCGGGTAGCCGGTATACATGAACACTACGTCGGGCTTCAGGGCCAGGATCCTCTCAAAGTCCGGTCCTCCCATTCCACTGCCCACAAGCTCGATCCTTCCCTTCTCTATGCCTTTCCTTATCTTCTCGATGTGCCACCTCTCCTTTTGGGTTGTGACTCCTATTACGCTGTCTAAAACCCCAAGAGGTCTCAGCAGGCAAACCTGCGTGGTGCTGAGCGCAACAACCCGCCTTACGGGTATCTCTATCCGCCGGTAATCTTCATAGCCGCTGACCTTCTTCCCTCGAGGTATGAGGATGAATTCCTGCCCCTCACCATCGGTAACCTTCTTGCATCCATCGGGCAAATACTCAACCTTGAATCCCTTGGCATACTTGATCTCGATCCTCTTAGCCGGCACAGAGGGGGTTGCAGAGGTGGCCTTCGCACACCCCACCAGGATCAAGAGCGAGCTCAGGATGACCGCTCCAGCAACTATCGTTCTTCTCATCTCGCATCCCCTTTTTATTCCTTTATGGCCCGGTTTTCAGGCCTTAGCTTACCGACCGACTTTCCTCCAGCACCCCCTCGATCCCCAGATAAATATCCCGCAGCTTTTGTCTCATCTCCTCCGTCGCCTGCCACATCCCCCTCTCGATAGCCTCAAGGAGCCTCTCGGCGATGTTCTGGAGAGCGTAGGGGTTGACCTCCTTCAGCCACTCCTGCATCCCCTTATCCAGGGCATATTTCTTGGCCAGCTCCTCATACATCCAGTCCTCCAGAACCTCGGCTGTGGCATCCCAGCCGAAGGCGACATCCACCGCCCGGGAGAGGTCCGCCGCCCCCTTGTAGCCGTGCCGCTTCATGCTCTCAATCCACTTGGGATTGAGGATCCTCGCCCTGAAGATATGCTTGGTCTCCTCTGCCGTGCTCCTTATCTTCACCCGATCGGGATCGGAGCTATCGCCGCTGTAGGAGCGAGGTAGCTCCCCCTTAAATGCCTTGACGGCGGCGATCATCCCCCCGTGGTAGGAGTAAAAGTCATCGGCGTCCAGCATATCGTACTCACGGGTATCCTCGTTCTTGACCGTTAAATCAAGCCGGCTTAGGCGCCTCTTAAACTGCTCCGGGGCGGTTACTCCATAATTCCTTCTGCCATAGGCATAGCCACCCCAGACAACATAGATCTCACCGAGGTCCTTCTCGTCCTTCCAGTTCTTGGCGTCGATGGCATCGCTCACCCCGGCGCCGTAGGCCCCCGGCTTGCATCCGAAGATCCGGTAGGTCGCCTCTTCTCTGGCTTGCTCCAAGCTCATGCCCGCCGCCACCTTCTCCTCCACCTCCTCCCGAACGTGCTTGGCGAGGTAATTCCACTCCGGAGGCTCATCGAGATTAGCCACCATCTCCACCGCTTCGTCAATCAGGTGAACGAGGTTAGGAAAGGCATCCCGGAAGAGCCCGCTTATGCGAAGGGTGATATCAATGCGAGGGTGTCCAAGCTCCTCCAGGGGGATAACCCGGATTCCCTTCACCCTTCCGCTAACCTCTTCCCAGATCGGTTTAATACCCATTAAGTAGAGGACTTCGGCGATATCGTCGCCTTTGGTGCGCATGGTGCCGGTCCCCCAGATGACCATGCCGATGCTCTCCGGGTATTTCCCCTCATCCTTCAGATAGCGCTCAAGCAGAGCATCGCCCAGAGCCACCCCCACCCTCCAGGCGGCGGGGGAAGGTATGGCCTGGGGGTCGACGGAGTAGAAATTCCTGCCCGTGGGGAGGATATCCGCCATTCCTCTGGTGGGGGCACCTGAGGGGCCGGGGGGAATAAATCCTCCGCTCGAGGCAAGCAGGGTATTGGTCAATTCATCGGTGGTGGCGGCTATATTGGGGACGAGGGAACCGGCAATGTAGGTTAACACCCTTTCAATGCTTGAATTGCCCTGCTCCAGTATTTCCTCGGCTACAGCCTCAATGCTCTCCTCCCTGAAACCCTCCTCATGAAGCCTTTCCACAAGCTTAAGGGAGGTTTCATTAAGCTCTTCGATTATCTCCCCATTGCTTTTGCCGTCGGGGCGGAGCTTTCCTCTATTCGCCAGGAGGTCTTCATAATCGTAACCCTTCATTTCGGCCAGGGATTGCCCGAGTGAGGGGACATCGCCGTTGGGAAGCCGGGTCAGCGAGACCAGAAACTCGTCCAGGCGCGGGCCCGTCGGCGGCTCCCCCAGGATATGAAGTCCGTCTCGAATCTGAGTATCGGCCAGCTCATGGATATAGCCATGTAATTTTTCTAGGAAGCCGCCGAAATCGGCAAAGGCCGCCGCCTCATCAACCTCCAGGTCGTGGTTCAGCTTGGCCTGACATACCTTCTCCCATATCATCCTCTGTAGCTCCGGAATTTTCCCCCGGTCCTCAAGGGCGGCGTGGTTGTAGTCTTTTATCAGGACTTCCAGCTCGGCCAGCTCATCGTACGCATCGGCGTTGTGCATCACCGGAACCAGGTGGTCGATGATGCAGCAGTAGCTCCTTCTCTTCGCCTGGGTGCCCTCGCCGGGATCGTTGATGATGTAAGGGTAGATGTTCGGGAGATCGGAGATGGCGATATCGGGGAAGCAGGACTCCGAAAGCCCCACCGATTTCCCCGGCAGCCACTCCAGGGAGCCGTGCTTTCCGATATGCATAACTACATCGGCCCGAAAGACATCCCGAATCCAGCGATAGTAGGCGTAATAGTGGTGGGGGATGGGGTGGTCGGGGCTGTGATAGATGGCGGCGGGGTCATCCAGGAACCCCCTCGGAGGCTGAAGCCCGATGAAGATATTGCCGTTTATAAGCCCCGGGATGAGAAGCTCCCCCTTGTAATTGAAGAGCTTTCCCGGAGGCTCCCCCCATGCCTGCACCATCTTCCTCCGCACCTCCTCCGGGAGCTCTTGAAACCATTTCATGTATTGCTCAGGGGAAACCTTTGCCACCGCCCTTCTGGCCATCTCCTCGGCGCTCGCCCATCTGCGATCGTTGGTGAGCCCTGCGATGAGCTCCTCGATTAGCTTCTGCCCGCTTTCGGGAAGGCGATCGAGCTTGTATCCCGCCTCCTTCAATTCGTGCAGAATATTCCACACCGAAGCGGGTGAATCCAATCCGAAGGCGGTGCCGATCTGGTCGTTTCGAGGCGGATAATTATGGAAGATGATGGCCACCCTTTTTTCATCGTTGGGGATATGTCTCAGCTTAGCCCAGTTCAGGCCCAGGCGAATAACCTTTTCAACCCTTTCGGGGATGGGTTCATACCTCACTATTCTGGCCCCGGTGAGAGGGTCGGTCTCGGAGAACTTCCTTGCCGCTACCGGGACGGTGATCAGCATGCCGTCGAACTCCGGCATGGCGACGCTCATGGTTACATCCATGGGATTAAGCCCCTGAGGGCTATCCCTCCACTCCTCCGGGGTGCTGAGGCTTAAGATCGCCTTTATCACCGGCACCCCGAGCCCCTTCAAGAAGCCCTCGTTCTCCTGTGGCATCACCTCGCTTCCCTCCGAGCTCCGTGACACCCGCATGGATAAGGAAAACATCAGGGTACTGATCAGGACATCGATTAGAGGCTTGCCATCCCTCATGAAGTAGTTCTCAACCACCCACTCCGCCCCTCTGGCGCCCAAATCCACGTCTTTAACGCTGTAGAGAAATACCGAGATAACGTTCGCTCCCCTCCTTTCGATCTCCTCGATGAGCCTGTCCACGAAGACGGTGTTTTGGGTCTGCCAGAAACTTTGATAAAACCAGAGCCCCACTGTGAGCCGACCGGGGATATACTTTTTCTCCAAGTATTCATCCAGGGTGGGAAGGTGATCGAAATCGGGGTGATAGATCCCCTCCCAGGGCGGCCTCTCGGGTTCCTTAACCTCATGCTCGGCGCCGGCAAAGCGATTTGCTATATAGAGGAGAAGATTCTTGAAGTTCTCGGTTCCCCCGTAGTTGATGTAGCGGGAGATTCTCCGGTAGTCATCCTCATTCACGGTGGAGAGCCGGACCAATTCCATGTCCGCCTCTCCACCCCACCCCTGGGCATGGATGGGGATGCCCCTGCCCTCAAGCGAGGATATGAGCTTGTCGAAGTGGGAGAGGCTCTTCTTTCCCCCCATTAGGTGCATGATGAGGAGATGGCTTTCCTGGGCGAACCGGATGAACCTCTCCAATTCGCCCGGCTCCGCCAAATCCCCTCCTGTTCGGAGGCAGACCTCTACAATCTCCCCCTTCTCCTCAATTATGGCTCTAACCGCCGAGACGAGCGGAATGACATCGGCTCCGCCGGTGGTGAGATAGGCTATCCTTGCCTTTTCCATGTCTACTCACCTCCGTAGCCCAGGCTCTCCCTCACCGCAGAGGCTATGGGTTCGGATTTCAGCTCCTCAAGCCGAAGGTAGGTTCCTCCCATTTCGTCGCAAATCTGCCTCACCAGCCCGAAGGTGGGAAAACCCTGCTCGGTATCAACGGCGATTGACCTGATATTCGCCGCCCTTATCTCCCGAGCTACCCTTTTTGCCTCCTCCACGGGATCACCGTCGTCGAGGCTCACATTTGCCCGCCCATCGGAGATCAGGACCAGAAGAGGGATAATATGCTTATCTCTCCACCGCTGCTCCTTAATGGTATCCAGAGCAAGCTTCAGCCCATGAGCCAAAGGGGTGCGCCCTCCGGTGGGAAGCTCGGCCAGATATTTTTGCGCCAGTTCCACGCTGTTCGTCGGGGGAAGCACCAGCTCCGCCTTCTCCCCCCGGAAGACCACCATCCCCACCCGATCCCGCCGCTGATAGGCATCGAGCAGAAGGGAAAGGACCGCTCCCTTGGCGGCCGCCATGCGCTCCTCGGCCGCCATCGAGCCGGAGGCATCAAGAACGAAGAGGATGAGATTCCCTATCTTTTTCTCCCGCACTTTTTCTCGGAGGTCGTGGCTTTTGATGAGCAGCGCATTTGATCCGGGCGTCTCCTTCCTTCTTCTCGTCTGAAAGGGAGCTGCTGCCCGCAGGGTGGCATCAAAGGCAAGGTCGGCAACTTTCCCACAGGGGATGACACTGCCCACATAGCGTCCCGCCTTGGAATCGGTCCTGCTCTTCGACCTCCTTCCCGTTTCGCTTCGAGAAATCTGATCCCGCAGGGGGGCGATAAGCGGCCTCACCTTATACGGCGGCTCGGCTTCGAAGGTCCGCTCCCTTTCAGGCTCTTCCCCATCGTCGGGAGGATCATTATGTGGAGGTGGGTCGGCGGCCGGAGGGTTTTCCCCCTGCTCCGGCTCATCTTCAGGCTTATTCTCCCGATTCCGACGCCAGCTTTGAATGCTCTTCTCCAACTGCTGCTCGTTCAGCTCTGGCTCCTCGAAGGGCCGGCGGCGACGGCGATGAAGAAGTGCCAGCTCGGCCGCTTCTCTCACGTCCTCTTCATTCACCTCGGTCCTCCCGTAATAGGCGGCAAGGGTGGTAGCGGTCTTATGTATCACGATGTCGGCACGGTGGCCGTCAACGGCGAAGTCAAGGCATATCTTTGTGATGAGCTTCAGCATCTCCTCGCCGAGTTTAACTTCGGGCAACAGCTTCTTGGCCTCCATAATCCGCCGCCTGAGCTTCTCCTGCTCTCCTTCCCAGGAAGCGATGAAGGCCGCCGGATCCTCCTCAAAGGCGGTTCGTCTTCGCACCACCTCCGCCCTGGCTTCCGGATCTCGAATGCCCCTGACCTCCACCGCTAGCCCGAATCGATCCAGTAGCTGCGGACGGAGCTCCCCCTCCTCCGGGTTCATCGTCCCCACCAGGATGAACCTCGCCGGGTGGCTGAAGGAGATTCCCTCCCTCTCCACGTAGTTCACCCCCATGGCGGCGGCATCGAGCAGGACATCCACCAGATGATCGTCCAGCAGGTTCACCTCATCGATGTATAAAATGCCCCGATTGGCGGCGGCGAGAAGCCCCGGCTCGAAGTGCTTTTCCCCCGTCTTTATCGCCCTCTCTATGTCAAGCGTGCCCACAACCCTGTCCTCGGTGGCCCCTAGCGGAAGCTCCACCAGCGGCACTTTCCTCCTGGCAACGCTGAGCTTCTCGCCCTTGGCTACCCTGGCGACACAGCTATCACATAGCCCGTCCTCACGTCCGGGGTCGCAGAGGAAGGGGCAATCGGCGACCACCTCGATCTCCGGAAGGAGCTCGGCCAGAGCCCGCACCGCCAGGGATTTCGCCGTTCCCTTCTCGCCCCGCAGGAGCACTCCTCCTATCTTAGGGTTTATGGCGTTGAGGAGCAGGGCTTTCTTCATCTTCTCCTGCCCCACGATAGCGCTAAACGGATAGACAAATCTCTTTCGCGGCATGATTTGCCACCTCTTTTCCTCTGGCGAAGTTGATGAACGCTCTCCTAACGTAGCACTCGGTCGGGTTTACCTCCCCGCTCAATTGCCCTGTATAGGTCTGGGCAAGGCACGGCCCGCCGCAGAGCGGGCGTTCGGGGCAGGCGGAGCAATAGCGGGGCAGAGCGATGAGCCCTCGGCACCTCTCTAATCTATCGCCCAGTTCATCGGCGAAGCCCTCCTCAAAGACATCGCCCAGGTAGAACTCGGGAAAGCCCACAAGGGAAGGACAGGGCCAAACCCTCCCTCTCGGATCCACTACCAGATACCGACGGGCATCGAAAGGACAGCGATACTTGCGCTCAAGCCCGTGGGAGAGGAGATAGCGAATGCGTTCCACCTCTCGAAACTTGATCCTCCTCCCGCCCATAAGGGCAAGCTCATCCGCACGCCTCAAAGCGGCATTTACCGAGCGGGCCGCCAAAGCAGGGTCTGCGGGACCTACTTCCCCTCTCTTGGCCCTTCCCATCGGCCGCAAAAGATCAAGGGAGATGCCCTCTACATTCCCCAGATAGCTTGCAAGCTCGACAAGCCCGGGCAGTCCGGCGACGTTCTCCGCCGAGAGGACGCAGGTGAGCCCCACCCGAATCCCCTCCGCCCGAAGGTTTTCCAGCCCGCTTATGGTGGCAGCGGTTGAGCCCCGTCCGTCGGGGAAGGGACGAAGGCGGTCGTTCACCTCCGGAAGGCCGTCGAGGCTCACCCCCACCGATATCCCGAGCTTCCTAAGCCATCGCGCGACCCCTCTATCGATGAGGATGGCGTTGGTCTGGAGTTGATAACGAATCCCCCAATTCTTTGTGTATCCCACCACTTGCTCGACCAAGTCCATGTTGAGCAGAGGCTCGCCGCCGGCGAATTGAACTTTGAAGCTATCGAAATAATTGAGCATGAGATCCAAAGCTCGTTTTGCTACCTGCCAGTCCATGTATTCCGGGTTTTCTCCGCCGTTGGCGTAGCAGTAACGGCAACGGAGGTTGCAGTCGGTGGTAACCCAGAGAACCAGTTCCCCTGTCTTCATCCTTTGACTCCCTAGTCTTCTCCTTTTGGGAGGGCGTTTCACCTCCTCTCATGCTTGACACCGGCCTCAGACATTTTGCTCTTTCCATCCCCTAGGCGTCTCACCCTTCCATTGATTGTTAAATGCTCAACTTTATCCCTCCAAAGGCGCATAGTCCGGGGGCCTTATATCCTGCCGCCTCCTCGTAGTTCACGTTTAAGAGATTTTCAACCTTCAGGAAAAGATCGAACCCCTTTGGAAGTCTGTATGAACCGGAGAGATCAACCCTCGTGTACGGTCTAATCTTATGTTTATGGTCGTAGGCGAGCCTCTCGCCGACCTTGAAGATGTAAATTCCTCCGCTGAACTTCCCGTGGGAGAAGATAGATCTCAGGTTTAGGCTATGCTTGGGGACGAGTGAAAGTGGTTCGTCCCCTTCTTTACCCTCCGTGTAGGTATAACCCACCCCGAGCCTTAAGGGCCTCACGGGAGCAGCAAGGAGCGAAAGCTCAATCCCTTTACTCTCGGCCTTCTCCCTGTTCACATACCTTCCGCCAATCCATTTTCCCTTTTCATCGAACAGCGACTCAAAGGTTATTATGTCTTTGAAGTTGTTCTTGAACAGATCGATATTTATCGCTAATCTGTTCTCCCAGAACCTCCCTTCGATCCCCACGTTCACCCCTATGCTTTTCTCCGGTTTAAGCTCTTTATTACCATAAAGCGGGCTCAACATCTGGTAGAGCGATGGGGCTTTGAAACCTGTTCCGAAGCTTCCCCTCAGCTTCATGCCGAGGCCCTTCAGGAGGTACGCGGCACCGAACTTGTATGTGAGGTTCTGACCGAAAATGCTGTGATTGTCAAGCCGAGACCCGATGTTCAGGATCGTCGATCCGCCCATCAAAATGGCGTGACACGCGAGATAGGGCGAGGCGTTCCATAGCTCTCCATCAAAGTCGCTCTCAGCCTGTTGGTGCAGGAAATCGAATCCTAAAATCGCCCTTAGTTCTTCGATCGGTTTCAGAACCACTTGGGCATTTGCGGTGAGGTTCGTGCCTTTATAATGCTTGTCAAGCGGATAATCCTTCACGTTATCCTTCGCGTCGAGCACCCCGTCATCCAGATCCTCATATTTTCGTCTCGTCCTGTTGAGGGAGAGCTTCAGGTCATAATCGAGCGATCTCGTCGGCTTCCCCTCAAAGCCAAGGGAGAAAAGCAACGACTTGGTGTACTTATAAGCTCTTGGATCGTCATACGCTTTGAACTTCCTCCCACACCAGTGGGAATAGTTGACGAAGGAGTCGGAAAACCGGGTGAACAGAGAGATCCTGCTTCCCATCGAAAGCTTATAGCTCAGATTGGATGAAAGGGTTTTGTTTTTGAACTCCTCGTGCTCCAAAACCCCACCTGCTCCTTCACCCGATAGCGACAGGAAATATCCGAGATCTCCGTAATTCCCTTTTGCCCTCGCAAGGGTTTTGACTCTCCCGAGCGAACCACCTTCGGCTCCGAAGGAGAAAGAGGGTTTTCCCACAGGTGATCTCGTTATGACGTTGAGAACCCCTGAGACGGCATCCGATCCATATAAAGCCCCCTGCGGTCCTCCGACCACCTCTATCCTCTCGATATCGGATGGATCGAAGTAGGAGAAGAACTGGCCGAAATCATCTGAGGGGGTTGAAGGATCGCTCACCCTTACCCCGTTTATTAAAAGGAGCAAATGTTTGGATGCTCCTCCTCTGAACCTCAGGGTTGTCCATTGTCCCGGCCCACCTGTGCGTTTCAGCGAGAAACCGTTGGCGAGCCTGAGAGTGTCGAAAAGCGACTGCGGATTCCACGCCGCTATCTCCCGGGGTGTTATCATCTGAACCGGTTCGGTGAGATATTGGATCGGGATCTCATACCGTGTCGCGGTAACAACGACGGGTGAAATCCGGAGCGATTCCTCCTGTCCCCCAAAAACTAGGCCAACGCTCAGAGATAGGACGGCAAAAAGGAGAAGATACCTCATCTTCAACCTCCTTTTGGGATGATCTTTTAGATGCAGGGCGGGGATATCCGAGGAGAGAAACAAAAATCCCCGGCTTTCAGAGGAAACCGGGGATCAAAGATCTATCCCACAGCTTCCCCTCGAAAGCTGTGAGACTCCTCGGTGCAGGCAGGTCTCCCGGCTTACGGCAACCTCTCCTCGCCTTCCCAGAGGGCTTAATGGGCTCTCCAGTGGCCTTCATGAGGAGAGGTTAACGCCGATCACGGTGGCGGGGCCGCGGCGGAATCTCACCGCACTTCCCTATTCTCCGGGTTATCCCCGGCACCTACACCCGAATTATATTCCGTTTTTCCGCAGAATTATAGCATAAATCCTGTAGGCGGATCAAGGTGAATTAGAGATTTTCCCTGGTTCACCCCCAGTTTGAGAGAGGGATGAAGAAAGCAACCATAGAGCGGGAAACAGACAAATGAGGGAGATCAAAATCCTGAGAAACTC
>JAGGXZ010000120.1 GCA_021162805.1 Candidatus Poribacteria bacterium | reverse complement strand
TCCATAAGATAGGATATCATCACTATGGGGAAGAAGATCTCCATTTGTTTTCTCCTTTTACAGTTCCTTTTTAGAGATGATACCTTCTCCCCCTTTCATCTGGCAACCAAAATCTGCGGAACTATAGCTCTTTATGTCCTTCAGAAATGAGCGAATGCTCATTTGGAGAATGAGTATGCTCATTTAAATGAGCGATTACGCAATTTCTTCTTTCAATTCTTCGCCACCACCCATAGTTTGGAGTGCATTGGAGTCGCCCATGAAGCCTTCTCGGAAAACGGTGAGTATAACTTTCGATTACACCGCCTGGAGTGGGTAAAAGAAGCCATAAAGGTTAAAAGCTACGATCAGAAAGCCTTATCGGCAGCCATCGAGGTGGATCTGGAGATCAGATAATCTAGGTGAAGCTGCTCAAGCCGGATATTTCCCCTGGGATGCCCCTGCCTTTGAGATCGTAAGGGAATTTCTCCACTCACTCTAACGCGAGATCTTCCCTTCTTTCTATCCTCATAGGCTATTGGGAAGCACCAAGGCCGTTATAGCCCCTATTCGCCATTCGCTATTCGCCACTCGCCTCTTCACAGGCTGACGTACGATTTGTCACTGATGGAACGATATGAATCGTCCCCAGGTTTGCCCTTCCACGTTTTTGAAGAGCAAAAAGGCGGAGGAATAACCTTAACTGACTTAAGACACCGTCGACTCCTATCTGTATAGCAACGATGAAAGTTCCCCTATGACCTTGAAGGAGCGAAATTTGGATAGTATAATATCCAGATGAGGGGAAATTTGGATATTATAGCATCCAGGTTGGGAAATGGTGAAGATATCTGAAATAGCAGGGCAAAACCCGTGGTGGGTCCACGGAGAGGAGTTCATCCATTACGATCCCAGCTTCAAAAAGGCCACCCCCATCTTCTTTAAAAGGAAGGCGATAGATCTGAAAAAGGGGAACATCTATATCCTCAGGGGATGTAGACAAGCTGGGAAGACCACGTATCTCAAGGATACGATAAAGGAGCTCATACAACGGAGTGTTCCGCCGAGACATATACTCTATCTCTCACTCGACTTCTTCACATCAAGGAGGGAACTGAGGAATGCGTTGAACTACTTCCTCGAAATGACGTGGGAGGCGGAGGAGATATATCTCTTCCTGGATGAAATCACGTCTCTGGAGGATTGGAACCTGGAGCTCAAATACCTTGCAGATCGAGGGATAGCAGAGAGAGCCATTACCGTCTGCACCGGTTCAAGCGCCCCAAGGCTCAAGGAGAAAGGGGAGCTTCTCCCCGGAAGGGGACTTGAGGGGAACGAATACCACTTCAAACCCCTGACCTTTCGGGATTTCCTCCTCCAGGTTATGGACTATATCAGGAGAACTAAGCCGACGGGAGAGCTTTCCAGGAAACTTGAGAGGCTGGAGGAAATCCTTCCAGAATCTCACCTGAGGATAGAGGAGGATCTGAGAAAGATCCGAGGGGTGATATTCGAGATAGCGCCTTATTATGATGTGATTCAAAACCTCTTCGGGATCTATCTCCTAACAGGTGGCATCCCTATGGTGGTCAACCGCTACCTCGAAAGCGGGAAGATCGACCCTTCACTCTCGGAGGTCTTCATAAGGAGCGTGTTGGGCGATCTCTCCAAGCTCCAAAGACAGGAAACCGTCGCGAGGGAGCTTCTGAAGGGCATCCTGGATAGATACGGCTCAAGATACAGCTTCTCCAAGCTCTCCAGAGGGATGGAGCGAACTCATGTGACGACTATAGATTACCTCCAGCTCATGGAGGAGTCTTTCATACTCCTCATCCACTACGCCTATGACTTCGGCAGGAGGGAGGCTAAGTTCAAGGGCGACAAGAAGATTTACTTCCTCGATCCTTTCATCCTCCACTCTGTGAGGAGCTATCTAAGCGGTAGGGATGTCTGGGATGTGATCTCGGGAACATTGCAGGATGAAAGCGCCTTGGGAAGCCTCGTGGAAGGGGTCGTGATCTCCCATCTTCTCACCCATGGTGAGATACCTTACCTCAGAAGAGGGTTGACGTTCCTATGGAGCTACTACGACAAGTCCCGAAGGGAGATAGACGCCGTTATCAAAGTGAACGGCGGGAGATACAGGGGGATTGAGGTGAAATACCAGGCACAGGTGAACAAGAGGGATGTCAGGAAGGTCCCACAGATCAGGGATTACATAATCCTCAGCAGGGGAGATATGGGTGGTGATGAAGGCCTTTTGATTGTCCCCGCCTCGCTTCTTCTAGCCCTCCTGCCCAAATCTGAGGGGAATCTCTAACGGAAAGGAGGATGTTGAAATTCGAATTGGAGGGATAGGTCATGACTGCGTTTCATACAATCGCGGTCCACATGAGGATATACTGGCCGGTCGCCTGACCATGAATGTCTTCGCCGCCGACCTTTGGGAGGTGTTCCGGGGCGGGGCGCCGGACGAATACCGCGATCCCGACAGCTTCTTCCAGAAGGCATACCTCACCGATGGTCTGAAACACCTGCTCGCTGTGGACGAGAGATCGAAAAGATCCGGGAACTCACGAAAGGATACGGGGTACGAATTGAGGATTTACTTCGTGAAAGGAACATGGTTAGATTCACCAATCTCACTCCTCAAGCTGAAGAGGAGATAAGAAAATACCTCTCAAGTTCGGAGTTCCGACGAGGAGATAACCCTGAATCACTACAAATGGAGATCGAGTGGGATCGTATCGAGCATGATCGCCAGCAGTAGGAGAAGAAGCGGAGATAATCAAGGCGGAGGCGAAGGTTTGCCGATATTGTGGTCGGGAGTTGCCGAAAGAGACTAACGGCGAATAGCGAGTGGCGAATGGCGAGCAAGGATGGATCCTCCACTCGCCATTCGCTATTCGTCACTCGCTCAATCGAAATTGAAATCGGAATGCCGCCTGTTCTACATCGAGCTCAGGGTATCACGATCGTCTCCTCGGTCGGCGACAGCCCATCCGGATCGTTGACTCGAGCGCCGGAGGGCGCGGGGACAGGGCCTTTAAGGAGTGGATCGTCGGTGGCCCTCATCCATCGCTCCAGCCGATCTCGCATCTCATCGAGCACATCGGACATCGACGGATCACCCGCCAGGTTACACGCCTCATTCGGATCGAAGATCAGGTCGTATAGCTGTTCCTGTGGGACGTAACGGTCCCTCCAGCCGTGTTTCAGCCACATATCCTTGCTGGGGCTGTCGTCGCAGTTCGGCAGAACGGGCCTCGTTCGATCCCCAAAGCGACGAATATATTTCCACCTCTTGGTTCGAACGGCCCGCTGGGGCTCGTAGGCGGCGTGATATGTCACCTCGGCGAATATCTCCTCATTTATCTCCTCAACCTCGCCTCGTATCAACGGCATCATCGATTTGCCCTGTAGCCACCGCGGATGCTCGATCTCCAGGAGGTCACATATGGTCGGGAAGACGTCGATGTGGGAGACCATGGCATCTATGACCCGACCGCCTGAAAACCCGCCGGGCCCCCTCATGATCAGCATCACCCCGATCCCGTGATCCGTAAGGTTGCATTTCATGTAGGGGAAGGCTATGCCGTGGTCGGTCGTGCAGATGATCAGGGTGTTCTCCGAAAGGCCGTTTCTCTCAAGCGCCTCGATGATCTCTCCCACATAACGATCGAATATCCTGGCGCTGGTTTTGAAGGCCGCCATATCGTATCGGGTTTGAGGCGTGTCGGGCAAGGGCGCCGGAGGCATGCAGTATCGAGGATCGTCCTCAGGCCCTGGCTCGGGAAATTTGCGGTGTGTCACGTTGAACCCCACCGAGAGGAAGAAGGGCTGTGGCGGATCGTCGTTTAGGAACTTCACAGCGACCGATGCCGCCTCGTTGCCGCGCGTGGTCAGGATCCGGTCGTACCCTATGACCTTGGGGTCCCTGGCGATATGCTGAATACCGCTCAGGAATGAGCGATACCCGGCCTTCCTGAGGGTATGGATTATGTGTTGGCTGTAATCTTTGAGCGAAAAACCCCTGTGTGCCAGGCCGATCATGCCGCTGCTGTGCGCCGATTGTCCCGTCAGAAGGGCGGCACGGCTGGGCGAGCAGGTCGGCGCCGCGCAGAAGGCCTGCCGGAACAGAACCCCCTCCTCGGCAAGCCGCTGAATGTTAGGGGTCTCAATGGCATGACCGTAGGGCTGAACATAACGGCCCGTATCATGGGAATGTATGTAAAGTATGTTGGGACGGTTCATCTCTTCCCTCCTTTCAGACTCCTTTCAGACTCCTACGGGGAAAGGATCAGCCAGACAGGGCTGGACCACGCCTGTGCTCCGGAAGCACAGGTAACATGACCGTGGGAGCTACGATCTGAACCCAAGCAGGTTGACCGCCGGGAGCCTCGAGAGTCAATATTCTGCGGTAGAGATCGTTCATCTTCGCTTCCCCAAGGATATCTTCCCAAAGCTTTATAATACAACGGTCGGGATTCTGAGTCAACATCGGGCGATTTATTACAGGGCTTTTCAACGCTTTGATAAGGGTAAAATCTCCCCTCCCAGCACCAAAGGCCGAAACACACCAGATGAGATCCGCCGAGGGAAGGCCAAATCGGGAACCACTCGCTTTCATTGCTATGCCACCGCTTATGTTATCAAGAAGAACAAGCGCGTTACTCTGGCTTTGACCTATGTGCGAGGGGATGACAGGTTGATAGAGGTGCTGGAG
>JAGGXZ010000119.1 GCA_021162805.1 Candidatus Poribacteria bacterium | reverse complement strand
CGCCGTCATTAATGACTACAAATGACTATCAATGACGACAAATGACAATAAATGACCTATAAGCGGCGGACAGCCGACTGCGGACGGAGCTTTAAAATCTCCGCTACACTCAGCGATAATATGAGCGTTTCAATGATTTGGCATAATCAGGCGTGGTAAGGGCGTTTCCCTGGGCGTGCCTCCGAATCCGGCAGGCACAAGGAGGAAGGGCGAATGGCGAGTAGCGAGTGGTGATTCTCCCCTATTCGCTGCTCGCCACTCGCTACTCGCTACAATTACAGCGCCGGCGAAAAGCGTTGAAAACCCCTACCGCGAGATGAGGCACATTGATCTTCCGCCATGAGGTGTGATATAATAGAGCCGAATTCCGGATGATCAGGGAGTTGGAAAGATGGCGAAACTGTCGATAGGAAGCTGGGCCTACGCGTTTGGGCCTTATGAGAAAAACCCTATCCCGTTTGATGTCGTCGTCAAGCGGCTCGGCGAGTTGAGATTCGACGGGGTTGAGATAGGAGGGTTTAAACCCCACCTTCATCCGGATGATTATCCGATGAAGGCCGAAAGGGATGCCATAAAGGCCATGATAAAGGTCAACGGATTGGGTGTATCAGGTTTGGCCGCCGATTTCTGGTCAGGACCACCGCCCGCGACAGACGAGGCGCTGGAGGACGAGGCTTATATCAAACTGTTCAAGAAGAACCTTCAGCTATGCCTTGACCTCGGTGCGCCTGCCATCCGCGTCGATACGGTCAGCCCACCCGATGCCGAGATACCGGGCGTCGACAGGAAAACAGCATGGAATAGGATCGTCGAGCAATGGCGTGAATGCTCCGAGATCGCCCGGAAGTTCGGCGTCAAGGTCGTTTGGGAGTTCGAACCCGGATTCATGTTCAACAAGCCCTCCGAGGTCTTGCAGATGGTGGAGGACGTCAATCATCCGAACTTCTCCGTTCTATTTGATACATGTCATGCTTACATGTGTGCCGTGATTGGCGCCAGACAGCCGGAGCCGAAGGAAACGCTCAAAGGAGGCGTGGTGGAGTTCGCCAGGATGCTCAAAGGGAAGATAGGACATATACACCTGATCGACTCCGATGGCACGCTACACGATAACGAGACCAGCACCCATAGGCCCTTCGGTGAAGGGCTTATAAACTTCGACGAGGTTATCCCGGCCATCATAGAGGATGCCGGATATAAAGGTGAATGGTGGACGATAGATCTCTGTTTCTGGCCTCAGGCCTGGGAGGTGACGGCAAAGGCAAAGGAGTTCCTCACGCCATATCTTGAAAGATACGGATGATATGAAATACCTCGAAAAACTGACACTCATCGGGAACGAGCCTATATCCTCCTATCATTTCAGGATGAGATTACGCTCACAGAAGATATCATCCTCTCTCAGGCCGGGACAATTCGTTCACCTGCGGATATCCGATATGACCGATCCTCTGCTGAGGAGACCCTTTTCCTTCGCCGATGTCGGAGAAGGTTGGTTCGAGATAATCTATGAGGTGGTCGGCAAAGGGACGAAGTTGATGTCGGATATGAGGCCCGGGGCGCTTATAAGCGGTCTCGGGCCTCTGGGAAATGGGTTTTATCTCACACCTCTCCCCGATTATGCCCTGATCGCCGGTGGAGGTACCGGCGTTGCATCTCTGATCATGCTCGCCCGAAGGATGGTCGAGCTCGGTGTGCAAACGACATTTCTGATTGGGGCTAGAAGCGCCGATAGACTGCTCTGTCTTGAGGAGATAAAATCTTTCGGATGCGAAGTGATGGTGGCAACCGACGATGGCACCTTCGGGTTCAAAGGTACCGTCCCACAGCTCATGAGTAAGATCATCGATGAGAGAAAGCTCGACAGGGTCAGAACAACCATCTACGCATGTGGGCCGATGCCGATGTTGATCAAGGTGGCTCAGCTCCGTAAAGGGCTCCCAACTCTGGTTTCGCTTGAAAGCGTGATGGGATGTGGATTGGGGGCGTGTCTGGGATGCGTTGTGCCGATCAGAGGTGGAGATTACGGAAGGGTATGCACGGAAGGACCTGTTTTCAACGTCGATAGAATAGATTGGGATAGAATACGGAGGTGGATGAACCACCACGGCATCGGTCGTATGAGCTTGATTGAGGGCGGAGGATGATCACACCTGACCTTTCCGTCGAAATAGCGGGCCTTAAGCTCAAGAATCCCGTGATGGTCGCATCCGGCACTTTCGGATACGGTCAGGAATACAGCGATCTCTTCGATCTGAACCGTCTGGGAGCGATAGTCACTAAATCCATAACCCTCAAGCCGAGGTCCGGCAATCCTCCTCCCAGGATCGTCGAGACCCCTTCGGGCATGCTCAACGCCATAGGATTGCAAAACGTCGGACTGGAGAGCTTCATCTCACAGAAGATGCCTTTCCTGCGCGGCCTCAATATCCCTGTGATAGTCAATATATCGGGGGACTCGCCCGACGAATACATCGAACTGGCGGAACGACTTTCAACGGTTGAGGGTATCGCCGCTTTAGAGCTGAACATATCCTGTCCGAACGTCAAAAGGGGGGGAATGGCGATAGGGATCGATCCGGAGGAGACGCATGAGCTTGTTTGGCGCGTGAGGAGGGTCACCGGTTTGCCCCTTATCGTCAAATTAACCCCGAACGTCACCGATATCACCCTCATCGCGAAGGCGGCGGTGGACGGTGGCGCGGAGGCTCTGTCGCTGGTCAATACCTTCCTGGCCATGGCGGTGGATGTCGAGAGAAGAAAGCCGATGTTGGCAAATGTGACCGGTGGGCTCTCCGGTCCCGCTATAAGGCCGATAGCGGTCAGGATGGTCTGGCAGGTTGCTCAGGCGGTGGATGTGCCGGTGATCGGGATCGGCGGGGTGATGAGCTGGCGCGATGCCCTGGAGTTCCTGATCGTCGGTGCAAGCGCCGTGGCGGTCGGGACCGCCAATTTCGTCAACCCGATGGCGCCGATCCAGATCATAAAGGGCATAGCCGAATATCTCCAAAGACATAGGGTGAGATCCATAAGGGATCTCATCGGATCGCTCCAGATCGACCCCTGATCTCCCCCCTCCATAAAAGCTTTATCGCCACGGGACGGTTGAATTTCCCATCATACGATCCGATAGCGATATCCGAGTATGTCGCCCGGTGTGAGGATCATCTCAGCACCTCCGCGGAACCGACGGTCTGGTTAATTATAATCGCCCGGAACGTGGACAGTCAATTGACGATGTATCGGCCCCTGTGATAAAATCTCCCTGTGCAGGAGGATAGATCGATGAGAGTTCCGACCACCCTCACGACGCTTGCGATGCTGTCGATGATCGTGTTCTCCGGATGTGAGGTCGGCATCAGAGAAGGGGTTCTCAGGAAGGACCTCTCAGGTATATGGAAGTTCAAGGCCGATCCGAACAAAGTGGGTGAAAAGGAGGGATGGTTCAAAGAGGATTACGACGATTCAAACTGGCGGGATTTCAAAGTGCCGGGGGTGTGGAATGAGGGCAGGGACGCGGGAGTGGCCTGGAACTACAGCGGATACGGATGGTTCAGACGACGATTCACCGTTCCAAAGGGATGGAAGGGATATAGGCTGGATCTGAACTTCCTCGCCGTATACCTGATAGCCGACGTCTGGCTTAACGGGGGACACCTCGGCACACATCGGGGCGGATACACCGCCTTCAGGTTTGACGTGACCGATAAATTGAATTATGACGGGCCGAATCTGTTGGTCGTCCGCGCCGATAACACCGGCAGACGGTTTCAGGTCCCCTGGCACTCGATAGATTGGTGGAACTGCGGTGGCATAAGCCGGGAGGTATACCTGGAGAGACGACCCCTCTTCTCCGTTCAACGGCTCTTCATCACACCCCATCTCACGCCCGAGGCTGGGATCGATCTGGACGTCGATTTCGAGGACAGGGGGTTGAACCTCTCTGAGGTCAAAGCCTATGCTGAGGTCGAGTTTGAGGGCAGGACGATCGCTCGGACGAACCTGATAACCCTTAGGCCGAATCGAAACGGAAGATGGCATCTATCCCATAAGATCCACATCCCCGATCCGCATCCGTGGTCCCCAGATACGCCTAACTTATATCAACTAAGCTTCTTCTGGAAGGTCAAAGGAGGGAAGACATGGTGGAGAATCCCCGAAAAATTCGGGCTGAGAGAGATCAAGGTACGAGGCACAAAGCTCTATCTTAACGGCGAGGAGATCTTCCTCCAGGGCGTGGCGCTCCATCAGGATTATCCGGAGATGGGAAGCGCAGTGAGCAAAAGGGCTCAAAGGGAGGATCTGATGAGGATAAAAAGGCTGAACGCCAACTTCGTCAGGCTCGGACACTATCCCTTTCATCCGTATTCGCTTGACGTATGCGATGAGATCGGACTGTTGGTCTGGATGGAGATACCCGTCTGGCAGAACAGCCCTGAGGAGCTAGCCGACGAGGGAATGTATAGAAACTGGGTCAAACCTCAGCTCGACGAGATGATAGACCAGTACTACAACCATCCCTCCATCATATTCTGGAGCGTGGGAAATGAGTTCAGCCGTGCATGGCTACCCGATAAGGAACCTCCTCAGACGATAGGATATGTCAGGAGGACGACCGAATACGTCCGAAGCAGGGATCGATCGCGGCTTGTGACGTATGCCTCGGCCGCATCAACCGGATATGGAACGTGGAGGTTCCTGGACGTCATCGGCAAACCCCTCCACTACGGCTGGTTTCACTCCAAAAACGTCTATGACGTCAGATCGCAGGTCGAGCTCATCCATAAATACGCCCCCGATAAACCCATCCTGGCGATAGAGCTCTGCGGCATGAGTGAGGAGGGGCACCATGCCGGATACGGCGCGGACGAGCGGTGGAGCATGGAGTATCACGATAAACTCCTTCGGGTGCTGCTGCAGAGTTTGATGGTGAGGAAAGATTACGTCTGCGGCGTGACCGTCTGGACGCTGGCCGATCTGAAGGGCGGCCGCGAGAGGGGAACCTACGGCCTGTTCACAAGGGATCGACGGGTGAAGTTCCTCTACGATACCGTCAGGAGCCTCTTCACGCGCGATCCGAAGCTCCTGATCATCGAACCTAAAGCTCTCTTCCAGCCCGGGGAGACGTTCGAGGTGGAGCTGTGGGAGTTCAACAGGCTGAAGAGGGATTTCAGAAATTGTAAGGTCAAGTGGTGGATTACCGGTTTAAAGGATGGTAGGTATTCAAAACTGGCCTCGGGGGAGATGAAGGCGGACATCCCCGCCAATTCATCGGAAAGGATAGGTGATGTGAGATGGCAGGTGCCGGAAGGGACGACAGGGTTCCACACCCTCAACGTCCGCCTGCTGAACGCCGAAGGGAGGGAGCTCTTCTTCAATGACCTCCACTTCGATATAGCTCGGCCCACCCCACCGGCGATCCTCAGGGTCGATGTAGCGGATAAAAAAGGCAGGCCGATCGAAGGTGCAAAAGTAAAGCTGGAGGATCTGGAGAAAACGACCGATTACCTTGGAACGGTTCATTTCCTGATGCCCGAAGGGAGATACAGGATCAGGGTGATCTGCAGGAAAGGTGAGATCTCGGATGAGATCGAGCTTAAACGGGGAGAGGTAATAAGGTATAAGGCGGATTTCTGACCTTTCCCCCCTTCTTAGCATCTTTATAAGTGACACGGGAGATCCAAGCGAAGATTAAGGCGATCAGCTAAAAGGTCATTTATAGTCATTGAGTCATTTGGCTTCGCCGTCATTTCATGCTACAAATGGCTGTAAATGACAACAAATAACCTTCTCTTCAGCTCGATTCAGGAGGATCAAAGCGGGATGGAACTGGGCGAGGAGGAGCTGGTAAGACAAGCTAAAGATGGAGATGAAACCGCCTTCGGGTTTTTGGTGGACAGATACAAGGGGGCCGTTCACGCCCTGGCATATCGCAAGCTGGGGGATTATCACGAGGCGGAGGATGTCGTCCAGGAAGTCTTCATAAGGGCCTATCAGAAGCTGAATACGCTCAGGGAGCCTGGAAATTTCGCCGGATGGCTTTACGTGATCACGGTCAACTGCTGTCGGATGCATCTGAGAGGGAGATATAGAAAGCGCGGCAGGACGATACCGCTGGATCAGGTCTCACAGAAACAGTGGAGTTCCCTCTCTCTGAGACGTCATATCGATGAGGAGAGGCGAAAACTCGTTCGGGACGCCGTGGCGGGGTTGCCTGAAGGTGATCGCACCGTCATCACCCTCCACTATATGGGAGGGATGAGCTGCAAGGAGATAGCCCGCTTTATGGGCACCTCCGTAAACCTTCAACCTCATCGCCCATCCTGAGTAGAATCATCCCATCGGCTCTGGCAACGATGGCCGTTGTATTAACCATCGGATTGGGGCTTTTCTGGAACTTCGCACCTCAGATCGATATGGGACCCTTCAATCATGAACTGACCGGGGAGAAGGGGATTCGCGTGAGTTTCATCCCTAATCCGCCGGGGGAAACCGATACCTCGACCTCTCCGATCCGGAATAATTCTCCCGCCCGCGTGCTTATCAGGAAGATCCGAATCCCGGTTATGGTGGCATCTCCCGCGTCCGGTTCACAGAGATCGAGCGCGCGGGATATCCGAGATCGAATCACCGCCAATTCGGGCGTGTTAATCACAATCGATATATCTGACACGGATAATCCACATATCGTATCATCTGTGCCATTAGAAGGTGATCCCGTCACGGGATGTGTCGTTTTCCACAGGGAAAAGGTTTTCGTCGGAACCGATCGAGGATTGGAGGTGACGGATGGAGGAGATTGCCTTCGGGTAGGAGCATGGATGGGGTGACGAGGGCGTATGAGCACAAGGGGAAACTGGTGTTTATCGCCCAGGATAAGTGGGGTGAGGCGGTGAATATCGAGAGAGGAGTTCTCAGGACGGTATCCGACCTCGCCATATCGGGCGATATGGCGTATCTCCTCGTGAGACCCAAAAAGCTGATCGTTCTCGATCTGCCGGGGATGAGGATACTGTCCTCCATCGATCTGGGACGGGAATTTGAGAGGATCACCCCGGCCGAGGAACGGATCGTGCTGTTTTAGCGCGCACGTTGACAGAGGAGGGGATATGATATATAATCTTAGCGTTCGTTAAACTTATGTGCCGGAGGGGGTTCTTTTGAGAGGATGGCGATGGAGCCTCATAGCGGCCTTATTGTCGGTCGCCTTTTATATCGTCTCTCAAACTGAGGCTATGGGCGGGCTCATGAGGTTTATAAGGAACACCATCGCCAGGATCACGGCCTCGGTCGCTCTGTATCATTCTCACAGATCTGAGCCATCTTTGATCACACTTCGCACAGGCGACGACACCACTCTAAAGGGAGTTGAAAGCAAAGAGGGTTCCCAGGGGATATACGCTACGATCATCAAGAACCACAGGGAAGAACCCTCCTCCGAACTTCACACGAGAGGAGAGGAGAAGGAGCTGGACTGGCTTTTCAGCCAGGTCGAATCGCTTCTGGTTGAAGAGGATCAAAACGCATACGATACATACGATCAGATGGACAGCGCGGAGAACGGGAACGGGGAAAAAGAAGAGGATTCAGGCGATGGGGATTTGAAGGACTTGGATGAGTTATGGTCGCAGATAATAGGAGATGACTTCCCGTATCCCGATCCCTACGCATTGAACGATCTGTATTACGAGGAGGAACAGTGGACGGCCGATGAGCCCGTAGAGGATCTGAGGTCGATGATCAACGACGAGGTGGAATCGGAGCTCAGAAGGATCATCTCCGATATGTTGAAGGAGGAGGGGATATCCAACCCCGATCAGTTGCTTAAAAAGCGGATGACCCCCGATAGGGAAGGCCTTCGGTGATCAACCTGCCGAAAAAGTGAAAATCCCCTTACGAAAGCTTCCTGAAGGCTATCAAACCATCCGATGGGATACCGCCGACAAACCACTCCACTCCTTTCTCCTTTGCCCTCTCCCTCGCCTCTATACTCGCCCAGTCTTCTCCGACAACAACTCCGAAGGCATTTACACCGGCGGACTGTAATGTCTTCGCTCTCCTGAAGGCACGCATCACATCATTCCCGTTAACCTTCAGCGATACCTCAACCACCGCTACCTTTCCATCCTTCCACCAGATAAGGTCGCAAAGGGTGGGGTCCTCTTCGGCCTGGAAGATCGTCTCGTCATCGAGGAGAGGTGCTAGCCAGTCGCTTAATCTCTCCTGCACGATCGTCGCATCGGTTGGGCCTCCCTTTCCACCTCTGAAAAGCACGGGGGCACGTTTGACGATCTGTCTCTCATATCTCTCTCCCTCCCTTCTACCGGCTTCACCTCTCTGCCAGGATATAAGGGCGCTTAGCTGCTCCGCCATATTCTGAACCTGAACGGTGAGTTCCTCCACCCTTCGTTCCGTCGTCTTCTGTGCCTCTGCGAGCTCGCGAACTATGGCGGGCAACTCAAGAAGCTCCTCTGTCAGGAGGAGACGCCTTAATTCTGCGCGCCACCTGGGGTATTCCTCCAGGATTTTCACCAAATCGGAAAATTCCTCCACTGTGAATGACGTTGCGCTACCTCTCATCGCCCTTCCTCCAAAGCGACGGGAAACCGTGTGAACCCAATTATATCACGAGTTCGCCGATCTGTCAATGACGGTTCATTCCCTGTTATGGTATTGAATTAGGCATATAACCTACCATAAGGTCTATGGCCCAGCGGGCGGCCATCGCCAATCCCCTGCAGACGTTCAGATTGATCGAGCCGTAGGACATGGCCGGGAACATAATCGGGGTCTCGAGCTCCAGATAGAGGATAAGCGCCGTTAATCCTGCTGCCATCTCTGTTCATAAACCCCGTTAGACCGCATCCCGATATCTCCTTCGGATCAGGACAGAACCGGAAGCTCACCGGAATCCCTCCTTCAACTGATGTGAGGGGGCATAAGAGCAAAATCCATACCGTGTCTCGACTCAAATCCGGCGGGATCTCACGGAGGAAGTGACGAAAATTAGGCAGGCTGCATCTTTTCCAACCTCTCTCCCACGGCAGGCAGCAGGCCGTAAAGGCCCCAAAACGGCACGGCGACCTTATCGGCCGCTAGGAGGTTGTTCACCAGGAAATGGATCAACAGTGCCCCTTCGGCTCCCATCATGCCCAGGATCAGCCACGCATATCCGCTTTGGCGGGCGAAACGCAGCTTTTTCAGCCCATATCTGTAAAATTCGACTATCAGCCAGATCCATGCCCCGAAACCCAGCATCCCCATCTCCGAAAGCACCTGGAAGTACTCGCTGTGGGCCCCTATCTTGTATTTGGCCAGCGGCCCTATCATCCACGGCTCACCCTTATAAAGCAGGGGGAAGGAACCGTATCCGTTGCCTATTACCGGATGACGGAGAAACATCATCACCGCCGCACCCCATCTGAGCAGCCTCGCCCTGTTAGAGGCGAAACGCATGTTGATGAACGTCCCCAGCCTTTCAAAAAGCGCCGATGAGACGCCGGGGGCGCTTGCCGCCACGCCGATCAGAGCGATCCCTCCCAAAACCAGAAGGAGCTTCCTCGGGGCGGAGACCTCCGATCTGTACATCATGAAAGCGCCGATCACGACGATCACCGAAAGCCATGCCCCTCTCGAAAAGCACAGGAGCATACCACCGGCGAAAACGGCGAATATGGCCCACCATCCCACCTTGTCATAATCCCCAGCGTCAAACAGAAGCCTGCTCAGGATGAGGATCAAAAAGACGGAGAGAAAGGAGCCGTAGACGGAGTAGTTCGTAAACGGGCTCCCCTGGTAGGCGATCCTCCACTGCCACAGGTCTATGTGCTTTATGAGGACCATGGAGGTCCATATGACCGCTATGATCGCCGACGGGACGGCGGAGAGGAAGATCGTCTTGAGATGGACTTCGCTTCGGATCAGATCGTATACCACGAAACTCAGCATCATGTAAGCGGTCGCCCTGATAGCCCCTTTGGTCGAGATGTAAAGATCGGGCGAATTGAATATCGAGATGAAGGTGGCAAAGGCAAGGAGCAGAAGAGGGTATCTCAGCGGGAAAGGGGATCTCCTATCCACGTCGGGACGCATGAGTCGGATCAGCCACCTCATGACGAAAACCACGGCCAGTATTCCCACCAACGGCTCGCTCGGTATCTGCATCTCCGCCTTAAACGGCAGGATGTATCTGAAGGAAAGAGGGGTGGACAGGAGCAAAAGGCAAAGGGCGAACTCCGGGATGAGGATGGTAAGGAAGATCAGGGCGGCGAAGACCAACATGAGCGCCTGATATCCCTCATGATATCTCGCCAGAGCCGCCCCCGAAAGGGCCAGAAAGGGCAGATAGAGGAGAAATCTGGGCAGATCCCCCAGCCTCGTCATCTCCTTATCCTTCGCACGTCCGAAAGATTTTCAACCCCGATTTGATAAGCATGCGCTTCACCTCTATGAATCCATCAAGAGGGATTGACCACGGATAAGATACGACAACCGATCGGTGATGTCAAGGAGATGGAAATCCATGATATCGCCGGGCTTGACAGGGATGAGCTTTAGTGCTAGAATTTCAACCGCTTCAAATCGAAAACCGCTTTGAGGAGGTCACACTATATGGCCAGAAGTAAGAGCAAAAGGAAGCGCCGGAGACATCAGATCAGACTTCGCCAGAAGAGACGTATGAAGAGGAAGAAACTCGCCCAGAAGTTGGGTATAACCGTTGAGGAGCTGCTCGAAAGGGAGAAATGGTGGCTTCACCCACAGAATGAAAAAACCGAACGGGAACTGGAGGCAGCCTCTTAGAGCTTCTCCATAACGGCCTTGATCTTTTGTTCAGCGGTCATGTGTCTGTCGCGGCGGTCATCTATCTTGATCGTCGTGACAACCCTTCTTACCTTATCCGAGAAGGTAGCCTCGTGCATCAGTCTGGCGACCTTGAACAGATCATCGAGGTCGCCTTCAATTACGGTTCCCATAGGGTTAAGTTCATATTTGAGGCCGCTTTCCCTGGCCGCCCTGACCGCCCTTGCTATGTGTTCGCTGAGGGCTGGGCTATTTGTACCTATCGGCACAATGCTTATCTCCATCATCGCCATCGCTAACTCCTCCATAGGTTAGGTCCATAGGAAATGGTAAACCGATGTTAAAGACAAGATCAAGCCTCCCTTATTTCCTGGCGTTTATCGCGGCGATGTTTTGGTCCACGGTTGCAACCGCCTTCAAACTGGCGCTCAGGGGGTTTTCACCCATTCAACTTCTCCTTTACGCCTCTTCGACTTCCCTTCTCACCCTGTTGATCTTCAACGCCATCCGCTTCAAAGGCAACCCGTTCGTCGGGATAAAAAACGGGATAGTTCTATCGGCTATCTCCGGAATTTTGAATCCGTTTCTTTACTATATGGTTCTCTTCAAGGCATATGATCTTCTCCTCGCTCAGGAGGCACAACCTCTGAATTACACCTGGCCGATAGCGCTGACGCTGATCTCCATACCGATTCGCAGGAGAAAACCAAGCCTATGGGGTTTGCTGGGAATGGCCGTTAGTTTCTCCGGAGTTATGTTCATATCTACAAGGGGAAACCCTTTAAGCTTTCGGCTAAGCGATCCGCTTGGCGATTCGCTCGCCCTTGGAAGCGGTCTGATCTGGGCCGCATATTGGAGTGTGAACGCGGATAGGGGAGGCGATATCGCTCAGAACCTGATGATGAATTTCATCTTCGGTCTCCCTCCCCTCCTTTTAACGGCGCTGATCACAGACAACCTCTCTCCCTTCCCCATTTCCTCATTGGCCGCCTCGATATACAGCGGCATTTTCGAGATGGGAATTACATTCTTGGTATGGAATCATGCTCTCAGCTCCGCAGCGGATGTCTCCCGTATCAGCAATATCGCCTATCTTTCACCGTTCTTCTCCTTGATTTTCATCGGCCTTATCCTCCGCGAAAGGATCCTATGGAGTTCAATCATCGGATTGATCCTGATCGTGGGTGGGATACTCGTGCAGAACCTGAGGCGGTAGATCACGGTTCGATCTCGGCATATCGGCTTATTATCTCCTCGAGTTTCCTGCGCATGTTTTTCACATGTGTTCCTTCCCAGAAGACCTTACCGCACCTAGGACATCTATAGAAACAAACCTGAGTTATATAGACATATGGGGGGACGAGATCCCGAACCTCCCTTTTATCGTTGACCTCCTCTATTAGCACGTTACATTCAAGGCATCTGCTCAGGAACCGTTCCCTTGAGACCTTAAGGTTAAACGTCTCGATGACCTCTTCGAGCTGTTCGAGCGGATCGGTGCTCCTAACCATGAAACACTTGGCTTTTCTCATCAGAAAGTGGCGATCCCGTGTCAGGATGATTCTGTCTTCCTTGATCGCTATCCTGACCAGATCGTCATCGGAGCTGATAGGGTAGAAAGCGGCGTCGAACCCCAACATTCTCAGCCATCTTCCGAGTTTAATGACATTTTCATCAACGACGAATTTAGGCTCAGAGCTGGACATATCTCTCACAGAACCTTTCATAGGGGAATACGAGGTTCCCCGTTTGACAAACCGGGACAGATATGCTAAACCAATTATGGCTTCAGAGTTCCTCGCCTCGTAAGGGGCAAGGTTGCCGAAAGCAGGCGGAAGGCACCGCACGATATAAGAATACAATTAAGTAGGGTTAACGGTCAAGGATCACGCAATTTTGAACTTCAAAGCTCGATGTCTTGGGCTTTCTTCGAGGCCTAAACCCAAAACACAGAAGGAGGGAAGGTTGAGATATCCTATCGCCGTCATAGTCTCTTTTCTGCTGATAGCGCTTATCATCCTTCCAGCTACAGCGGGAACGGATGAATATAAATGGGGTATCGGCATCCAGGGCAACTATCCGCTTTGGGGAGGACTAAGCATCAAATATCTGGGCTTCCACCCGATAGATCTTCTCGTCATAGGCAGAATATATCTGAACAAAAGTGAAAATGACAGCTCCTTCGTCGGGGCGGTTTCATATTCATTGTTGGAAACTAAATACTCGAGAACCTACATCATGATCGGAGGCGGCGGAAGATCTAAGAGGCAGGATTGGCAGGACTGGCGCTATTACCCTAAGAGGGTGATCCCGCCGGATGAATATACTGAACCGATCGTATTGAAGAGATCCGAGAGATCGTCAACTCTCGGAGTAGGGATTATGTTCGGGAACGAGTTCATCCTCTTTTCAAGATATGGCTTCAACCTCGAGTTCGGACAGGGTATAGGCAGAGTCCACGAGAAGGTGGAATATCCCGATCCGAAAGCATCAGAACTCACCGATCTCGACCGCAGGGATGAAGCGTGGTTCCAGTCGTCCTTCGTCTTCGGATTCGGATTTCACGTCTATTTTTAAGTCAAACACCTCCTTCGGCAGCCGTCCGCCCAAACCCCATTTGCCGATAAAGCCCGTGCGGTAACCCGCTTCTCGAAGCAGAACGGGATACGTGATGGCGAAATGCTCCTCGGATAAGGGTTGATCGAAGCGATTGATCCCGTGTCTTCGGGTATATGCGTTCAATACGCATAGCCCACCTCAAAGTTCGCTTATCGGATCGTCCACCTCATGACGCCATCCCGCCAGCCTCTCGGCGAGCTCCTTTTGTATCTTCGCCACCGACTCCTTGCCGTAGAGGTTTCTCTCCTCGCCGGGATCACTTTCAAGATCATAGAGCTCGTTCTCCCCTCCCTCCTCATAATGCAGCACCAACTTCCACCGATCGGTTCGGATCATCCGCATATGAGCCTCAGCTCCATGGTGCATGTCGTAGAGCATGCATATCTCGTTGCGCCACCTGACATGCTCCCCGCCCAGGAGCGGCAACATGCTCATCCCCTCAAGCTTAATTCCTTCGGGCACCTCGCATCCGGCTTCCTTCAACACGTCGAGGAAGGTCGGGAAGAAATCTATCGAGCTGACCATCTCATCGCACACCGTTCCGGGCCCTATGACCTTCGGCCAACGGATGATGAGCGGAACGAGGATCGATAAGTCGAACATGTTCGGACGGCGTGTTCTGGTGCCTATGAACCAGGCGTTGCCCTTCGTCTCCAACCCGTGATGTCCTATCATGTAGCCGTTATCGCCCATGAAGATGACGATGGTGTTCTCCTCTAAATCGAGCTCCTCAAGCAGGTCCAAGATACGTCCCAGATTCCGGTCTATCGAGCTGATGCTGGCGTAATATTCCCGATACTCCCTCTGAAGCCTTTCCTCGGGGAAGTTCTCGACCTTTGGGACCTTAAATCTCTTGCCCTCGTAGTGCGCCATATCTTCTTCAGGGACAGGCGTGTAGGGCATATGCGGCGCGCGGGTGTGCAGGAACAGGGCGAACGGCCTCCCACGGTTTTCGCGGATGAACCTTACGGCATCGTCGGTCAGTATATCCGTCAGATATCCCTCAACCTGCTGTTCCTTCCCGTCTATGATAAGCGTCGGATCTTTGGGCCTGTTCCCTCCGCCCAGGAATCCCATAAAGTAGTCGAAACCCCTATTGAGCGGGTGATATCGCTCCTCCTTGCCAAGGTGCCATTTCCCGATCAGCGCCGTGGTGTAACCTGCCTTTTTAAACGCTTCGGCTAGAGTGGGTTTTTCGGGGTCCATTCCCTCGGTCTCCTGAGGTGAGATCCAGTCGTCAATTCCCACCTGATGGGCGTATAGGCCGGCCATTATCATGGCACGGGAGGGGGAGCAGACGGGAGCCGTGAAGGCACGGGTGAAGAGCATCCCCTCCTTCGCGAGCCTGTCCATATTAGGCGTATGGATGTCCTCGTTGCCGTAGGCGCCGAGGGCCCACTGCGCCTGGTCATCTGTCAGGACGAAGATGAGGTTGGGTTTTTCCATCTTTCTTCTCCTTTCCTCCTTGAAAAAGGTGTCGGATGTGACAACGCCCGCCAGTAGTCCTACCGATGCCGCTAGAAATTCCCTTCTTCCGAGTTTCACCGAATATCCCTCCTAACGACAAAGCTCAGCCGCCCGCCGGAGCGCAGCGGAGAAGAGACGGCTGCAGCGGGGGTTAGGCGGCCCCTACCTATGCGACCTTGGTCCCCGTCATGGCCCATCGCTTTGCCATGCGCTTCATCTCTTCCGCGTACTTCGGCCAGTCGTGCAGCGTCTCCGGATCGAAGTCTGCCCCATTCGGCCAAACAAGAGTGTGCGCCTCCGGGTCGATCTCGACTTGATTGAACAGGCCTTCGTCCCGTAACGGTCCATATAGCGGTCCTTCTAACACCGGGCGAAAGTCAATGACTTGTTCTGTTCCATCGTCGAACACAACTCGCAGCGTATACGGGCCAACGATTTCAAATTCAACCACTCGATAGATTGGATGATTCATTTTCTCCTCCCTTCAGCGAAGTGGAGCTATCTTATAGGGTATCTGGCCGGCCTGTAATCGTTTCCAGTTCTCCAGTAGTTCACCCTGGTGGAGCTCTGCCCATGCTTCCACAAGCCGTTGTTGCTTGCGCGGTAACTCACCGCCAAGCATCTCGATCGGATCGATGCCGTACACTGCCGTGTAATTCTGGTAGTAGGCATGAAAGTGCGGACGATGGTGTGGAACACCTGGCTCCGCATACATGCGAATAATGATACCGAAAAAGCGAGCAAGTTCGGGCAAGACTCTACCTCGTGACAACGCTTGGCAACTTTGTAACCTGATTCGCAGGCCGCCTAACTTGAATTTGGGGGCATTGTAGCACGGGAAAGCCAATATGTCAAGACCTGTCCCCAGAAAGTCATATCAACCCTCATCCCATAACCTCCGACATCCATCCGAGATGGGCACGCCAGAAATGGAAGCCTTCCTCACCCATTTGGCCATCAATGAAAAGGTCGCCGCTTCCACCTAGAATCAGGCCCTAAGCGCCCTCCTTTTCCTTTACCGCGAGGTGCTCCACCAGGACCTGGGGCCTATCAATGCTATACGCGCCAAAAAGCCAAAACGCCTGCCTACCGTCCTGACCAAAAATGAAGTCCATCGTCTCCTCAACCACCTGTCAGGCACTTATCGGCTGATGGCTCAACTTCTCTATGGCTCCGGCCTACGTCTGATGGAATGCCTACGTCTGCGCGTTAAGGACCTGGACTTTGCCCGCCGTACTATTACCGTCCGCGACGACAGAGGGTAGGAGGCCATGCGCAAAGGCCCTTACGTCGTCCGCAGCCCGCTGGACGTCTGAGCTTATCACGGATAAAATCTGGCTTTGAGAATCTGGGGCTCGCTCTCTCCAACTTCGACCATCCGTTCGATCAGCCTCTCTCGAAGCCGGTCTGCCACATCCCGGAACTCTCTCCGTCCCGCCAAGTTCACGAGTTCATACGGATCGGCATAAAGGTCGTACATCTGATACTCCACATACCGATCGCCTGAGGGATCTCTCCCGCCGTTTTTGTCGGGAGCGACGACGCAGTACTTCCACCTCTCCGTCCTTATCGCCCTTCCGACCATCGACTCGCTTATCTGGATGAAGACCTCGTTCCGAAAGGCCGATCCCGTTTCTCCAAACGCCATGAGTGGTGGCATATTGTCCTGTCGTCAGACATGCCCTGGCAGGGCCGCATACCGGCTGGTTGGTAAACGAATTATCTGGAAACCTTAACCCTTCCCCATATCACCGCCAGCTTGCCCGATGGGCGCACCTCGGACAATCCTCCCATGGACTTCTTTATCTCCTCCTGGGATCGAGCTACGGAGGAGATCCGCACCTCATCCACTATTCCGTCCAGAAACGGCGCCTGTCCCCTGCAGATCCATAGGGGATTATTATTCGGTATGATCGTCCCGCCGAGCTTGCCCTCTCCGACGAGCTCGCCGTCCATGTACAGCTTGGCCTCTCCCGAGCTGGAGTCGTATGTGCCCGCCACATGATGCCATGATTTCAGCGGCACATCGCTTTTGCTCTGCACGACCATCTGAGCCCAGGCGCCTTTGGAGCTCGTTATCCTCAGCATCAGCTTCTTGGAGGAGTTCACCCCGACCTTATAGCTGGTCTCCTTCGTCACGCCGTTGCCGCCAGCCGTGGAGTAGTTATTCTTATTTTAGGATTCTCGGATTTTTAGGATGTAACTCCCTTTCACGGGCGTTCCATAGATCTATAAGGCCCAGACGGCGGATGTTCTCATACCACGTAAGCGATTCATCTCCGGTTCGCCTCAGCCATTCACGCAGCATGGACTCCAACTCATCGCGTACGGAGGCGAACTCGGTCGAGTTTATGAGGTTGTTCAGTTGGTAAGGATCAGCATCGTTGTCATACAACACCCATCCCTCGCCGTCGAACCATCTGGCGTAGGTGTACCGTTTCGTCCGAACGCCCCTCCACTCCCTTATTCCCTGATGTAAGCCCTGATCCACTATCACCGGTTCCGTCAGGAACACGGACTCCGGCTCGTCTCCCTCCCTTCCGAGCACGATATGGGAGAGATCCATCCCCTCCATATATCCCGGGATCTCAAACCCCATAAGCCCGAGGAGCGTGGGCGCGAAGTCCACCGTGCTGATGAGCGCATCGTATCTGCGTCCCTCCGGAATCCTCCCCTTCCACCGGATTATGAACGGTATCCGGATCGATTCCTCCCACGGCTGCTCCTTCTTAGCCATACCCTGTGACCAGAGCATATCGCCGTGATCGGACGTGAAGACGACGATCGTGTCCTCGTCCAGCCTCAGCTCCTCAAGGGTTTTCAGCAACCTGCCCATCTGCTCATCCAGCGCTGTGATATGGGCGTAGTAGTGGGCGATGGTCGTTCTCGGGTCTCGCCCTCCCGCGATGTCATTGAAAGGGTGAGGCGGTTTCATCCGGAAGTTCGGCCGGAGCCGGATCTGAGCCGGATCATACAGGGCCTTATACCTCTCGGGCACCTGATCGTAGGGGGCGTGAGGCGGTCCCCATGAGAGGAAAAGACAAAAGGGATTTCCCGCGTTCTCCCTCAGAAATCGGATGGCGAGATCGGTCTGCCCGATCGGCTCGTATCCCTTCAGCTTTATCGGCTCAGGCGTATCGCGGTAGAGTCTTCCGTTGAAGTAGCTGTGGGCGCAGTTCCAGGCCGCCCAGAAGTCAAACCCCCGCCTTCTTGGTCCCGGCGGGGTGAATTTGCCGCGTGGGACGCCGTCGAGATGCCATTTGCCTATGTATCCTGTCCTATATCCCCTATCTCGCAGCAGCTCGGCGATCGTCACCTCCGAAACAGGCAGAGGTAGATCGTTGGCCAGAGCACGATGTGAGAGGGGATATCTTCCGGTGAGGATCGTCCCTCTGCTTGGCGTGCAGACCGGACAATTGGCATAGGCGTGTGTGAAGAGCGCCCCCTCAGAGGCGAGTTTATCCATGTTAGGCGTTCGAACCTGATCGTTGCCCGCGCATCCCATGTCCACCCCGCGCATCTGATCGGCGAACACGAACAGCAGGTTAGGATGCTTACTCATCTTTCCCTCCTCAGGATAAGAGGTGTTTAAGGCGAATTTGGAGAATGTCGCTATCATACCCCCCTTGAGAAGGGAGGTTAGAAATTCCCTTCTCGGGATTTTACGGCTCATCTCTCCTTCTCATTTAAGTAAAACCACACGGCATATCCCCCGATAATCCTTCGTCCTGAGCATGACAAAATAGTCGCCGCTGGCGATCGGCTCGCCGACATCGTTGGTGCCATCCCAACGCACGGATCTCGATCGCGACCGGTAAACCCCCGTCCGGTGATAGCCCAGATTGAATCGCCTGATAACCCTGCCTAAGAGGTCATAGATGATGATGGAAACATCCGACGGCCTACTGAGCTGGTAGGGGATCCACGTCTCCGAATTGAAGGGGTTGGGATAGCAGGGGAGCAGCGAGGTACGCTCAGGAGGAATCGTCTCCAAAAGCCTTTCGAGCACTTCGATTCCGTTTTTGAAGAGCTCAGATCCGTCATCAGCCTCGCGAGCCTCGACGATCCACCTTTCGAGCTCCTCCCTTCTCAGCCCAACCGGCAACAGCGGAGAAGACGGAGCGGCATGATCAGCGGTCTCGTTGATGTGCACCGCCACGATCACGATATCGAAGATATTCACCTTCCCATCGCCGTTCACATCGGAGGACAATCCCTCACCGGATTTCCCCAGATTTCTGCCGACGATCACAATATCGAATATGTTCACCACGCCATCGCCGTTCACATCCCATGGCTTTTCGACCTCGATCTTCACCGTGAAAGACCACGTCTTCTCCGCCGTGTTTCCGAAGATGTCGCTCGCTCTGACGGTAACGGTGTGCCTACCGGCGGAGAGCGATTTCGGCGTATAGGTGAGAACCCCATCCTTAAATAGATACGACACCTTGACCCCATCCAGCAAAAGGAGTATGGAGGAGGTATCCAATTGATCGGTGTTATCCGTGATACGAGCCTGGATGGTTGTCTCCGGATCGGTGAGGATGGAATCGGGTGCGGGGATCAACCCGCCGATATCGGGCGGTGTCGTATCGGAGGTGCCCTCCATAGTTACCCTCCACACCCCTCCGCCGAAGGTGGTTATGTACATCACATCGCTGTTGGAGGGATCGAAGGTTATCCGGTGCGTGTTCATGAACGGGATCACCTTCCACTCGTGCCAGGTCTCACCGTCATCCTCGCTCACGAAGATCCCGTGTGTCCCGGTGGTCAGGAGGACGATATTCGGATCGTTCGGATGGATGACAGGGGTGAAGGTATGGACGTATGACAGGTATTCTGGAGGGAAGTAGACATCCAGTTTGCGCCATGTTTTGCCGCCATCGGTCGTCTTGTAAAGCCCGCCGCCGCCGAGCCGTGGGGCATCCGAGGCGCAGAGATAGATGATCCGGCTGTCCTTAGGATGGACGGCAAAGCCCATAGGCCAGTAGAGGTTAAGGGAGTCAGCTATCGGATGCCATGACTCGCCCCCGTCACGGCTCATCCATAATCCCCCGGGGACGGGAAAGTCCACGCCATCCCGTTTACCGGTGATCAGGCAGAATAAGGTTCCGTCGGGATGAAGCCTTAGTGAGTAAACGTGCATATTTCCCGGATTGCCCAAACCGTTCGACTTTCTCGTCCACGACTTCCCGCCGTCGTCGGAACGATAGACGCCATACCCGAACACAGCGACCCAGAGACGACGGCTTTCAGGCGGCGATTTAGGGTCGATAACTATGGAAACCGCAGGGGCATCGGGAAGCCCTGAGCTGGACGTCCGCCAGGTTCTGCCGAAGTCCCTGCTGACCACCACACCGCCTCCGGCGAGCGGGCCCTCGATGTTGGACCAATGCCCGATATCGTGTTGATCCGACACGGCAGCCCAGATCAACCCCGGCACATCGGGATCGAACGCCAGCTCATAGAAGGTGTTCCGCCACGGCGATCCGTCCGTGCTGTGTTGCCATGTCTCCCCGCCGTCCTCGCTTCTGGCGAAACCGATGTCCGTGTAGCAGATATAATGGATGCTCTCCCTGTGCGGATCGATATAGTAGTTCCAGGTGGTCGTGACCTCCAGACCGACCGAGCTCCATCGTTGGTTTCCGCTGGGCACCCCCTGACCGGGAGCTCGACGGGAATATCCACACTGCCAGGTCTCCCCTCCATCGTGTGTGATGTAGATCTCCCCGCTGTTCGTGTAAGCTGCCACCGACGGGTCGGTCGGACAGATGCCGAATCCCAGCGCATCTCCGCCCCATCCCCAGTTTATATCCCAGACGATCCACCCGTTCTCGACGTTATGTTCCTTGAAGCGCGGATCGCCGTTGAAACAGTATCGCCATGTATCCCCCGCATCATCGCTCCGGTAGACGGTGAAATGATACGGCGGCCAATAGCCGGTGCCGGTATTCGTGACATAAACGGTTTCGGGCTTAGCCTCGCCACAGGCGATGAAATAGTACTGGGCGATCTCCCCCTGCCCGTATTCGTCCTTCAAACCTATCTCCGTGTTGATGCCATCTCCCATGGCGCTTTGCCATGATTCGCCCTTATCGAACGATCTATAGACCCCGCCGGCAAATCTACCGTTGACGATACGACTCGGGATTGTGACGTAAAGGATAACACGCCCGGATTTCAGATCCGCGCCGGCGGCGAAATCCCGGATTTCACCCCAGGGAAGCCCCTCCGTTTTTTCGACCCAGCTTCTACCCCCATCATCGGAACGATATACGCCCCTATCGGTGGCGACAAAGCAGGTTCGATTCCCCGAGGGAGAGGTCGGATCGATGTAAAATCCCACCACCCGCCCGCTCACCCCTTCACAGATCCGCCATGTTCTGCCGCCGTCAGTTGAGCGATAGGCGGAGTCCTCCGTTCCGACCAGCATGAATTCCGGATCTTCCAGATCCGTTCCGATGGCGATTACCTGATTATCCTGCCAGGGAGGATTATCGATGAGCGGACGCCACGTGATTCCACCATCGGTCGATATCCGCAGTGCATTGAAACCGTAGGCATAGATCGTATTCGGGTCCGTCGGGTGAAACGCTATCGGGGTATCCGGCGATCCGCTCATCTGGCGGCCGTCGATCATCGTCCACGTTTTCCCGCCATCTATCGAGCGGTAGAATCCCCCCATGTCACACGAGACGAACATCAGATTTGGGTTATGCGGGGAGATGACGGGACGATACATAGCGCCGCCTCCGCCGAGTCCTAACGGCTCAGAGTGAAACGGAGCATCCAGAAAGCTTCCATCCGTCCTTGTAAGAGACCCGAGACAAAGGATGACGGATGCGATCAGCAGGGATCGTAAGACCGATCTGAGGTTCATAAATCCCTCCGGAATACGCTTTATCTCCTTCCATTTTATTACATCTCCGGGCCGATTGCAAGGTCAGATATTAAGGGAAGGGCTGATATATCGTTGTGTTCATCGCTATCCCCATGATGCTCCAAACGCTTCCGAGGGATAAATCCCCGAGCGCAAGCCCTAGGAAGAACGGAACGGCCTTACGATATTGTCTTAACCCCCCATACTTGAGTATAGCCCACTTTAGGATGAAGCTTGAAAAGAAGCAGCTCCACAGATTATACATCCCCCAGTCCCCGGCCATCGCATAGCCTAGAGGATGAAATGGGAACCAGAGGAATCTGGTCCTCAAAAGCATAAGGACGGTTGATACCAGGAACCCCGCTCCTACAAAGGAGATCCCTATCCTATCAGTTCCCGTCGGATAGCAGATCCAGTTCTGAAGGGTTGTGAACGTTTCCCGTCCGAATCCTAAGGTCCAGGGACCGAAATAACCGGATGAAGCGCCGAATCTGTAGTAGAGATATAGATACTCCCAAAACACCACCATGACGGTAAAGGCGGTGGAGATGAGCATGGCGATGGAGAGCTTCCTCAGACTCAACCCTACTGACCCCGCCATCTTGTAGCCCTCAAGCTGATGTGGCATGGGATGGCTTCTATATGCCCTGTTAAAAAAGCTATAAAGGGCGAAGACGGCAAGCGTCTCGCGCAGCACGTTCCAAGCGCGCCATATCGCGTTCGTACTGCTCGCCTGCCCGTTGTATGTCACGCGGGTCGAGGAGGTAGCTTATGCCATCCGCCGGTGCCCCATTCCCGTGTGCTGCGAGAAACGCCGCGCTGAGCGCGGCCAGCATCAATGCCAACCCTCGGAGGACACGCTGGAGTCGTTCAGGTCGGTTGCTCATAGCAATTCAACTATAAAAACATTGGGGCAGGTCTGTCAAGCCAAGAGGAGACGACGCTTACACGCCCCCGCATTCCCCTGCTGGCTAAATCCGACTGTCACCTGCGGAAGGTTTTTATAGAGACTGGTCACAAGCTTGGGATTAAGGGAAACTCCCCGCCATCGCATAACCTAAAGGATGAAAGAAACCCCTCAGCGGAGGATGAGATGTATCCCCTCATCTGATCTTCTCTCATGGTATATCCATTGATCATCTGTTTTCTTTGATCGCCCCCCAGCTTGTCGCCAACTTACCATTCGGGTCCACGGCGAGCAAGGTTCCTGCGCCTTCCATGAGCTGTTGAATCTCATCCTCCGTGAGAGCTCTTTTAAAGATGGCAACCTCATCTATAATCCCCGACAGAAAACGGTCATAATGTCTCATGAACACCAAAGGATAATCGTTTCCACCGTATTTAGCCTTCCCACTGAGGGGGGCGGAAGCATCCTCCTTCCCGTCGATATACACTTTAACCTTATCGCCTACCTTCATGCCGATCACATGATGCCATTTACCATCGTTAACAGGCGTTTTGCCGTCGGCTATTGAGTTCTGATTGGCTAGATTTCTCAGATACATCGTAATGGTCCCCGTAGGACGGTAATACAGCAGATACCAAGGTCTCGTGTTCGATCTGTCGTGATATCCCTTGGTGATGATAGCCGGTGGCTCAGGCGGTTTTGCCTCCGTTTTAATCCAGACCGCAAGTGTGAAATCATCGTCGAATTCCAGCACGTCGGAATCGGGAATCACAACCATGTCGTCAACTCCGTCGAACTCCATACCTCCACCATACTTGCCATCGACCCATTTGGGTCCGCCTTCGGCTTTGCCGTCATTGCCCATCCCGGAGGAATCCTTCACGGTATCACCCTTCCCTTCATCGAAGAGCCACAGACCTACTAGATCCTCGTTCAGAGCGGCGTAGCCGACATTAAAGCCCAGCGTCAGACAGCAAAGCACACATATTATCCTATATATCATTCTGATACCCCCCTGTTCGTGTTTCGCTCTATTTCCCTTGAGTGTAGCATCTATAGCCAATTGTCCGCCATCCACAGCTCAACCGTCATTTGTTGTCATTAAGTCAAAAAGATACCCGTCGGGTGGGGCTTGAACCCCACCCGACGCCAGAGGGGAGTGTTGCACCCCCTCTGGACTCCCCCGCGTGCGGTTCCCCGCCGCAAGCGACGGGGTTTATTTTCGTAGTAATGTTTCAGTCGTATTTTTTCACGGACTTATCGAGGAGTTTTTTAGGACGTCGAGGCATCTTCCTCATACCTGGCTTATTCTTGACAGGTTCTTAGAGATCGTATATAATTTTGCCGTAATCTTAAGGTTGATTTCAACCGGAAATTCTGGATAAAAGGATTATGCGGAAAAATTTCCGCATAAAATTTTTACCTAGAATTTTCTCCGTATAATCATAAGTTAGGCGGTAGTGAAGGTGCGAACCATTTTGTGTCATACCAAGGGGGAGGTATGCGATGGCGGTATATCGGTTCACGGTGGTGATAGAACCGGATGAGGATGCTTTCCACGCCTATGTACCTGCCTTGCCGGGATGTCACACGTTTGGAGCCACGGTAGAGGAAGCGCGTGCCAATATTGCCGAAGCAATAGCTCTTCACGTTGAAAGTATGTTAGAAAGTGGGGAACCGATTCCCGTTGAAGGTGAACCGGTGTTCATCACTCAATTATCGGTACCGGTGGCCGTATGAGTCCAAAGCTTCCTCGAGTTGATTGTCAGCAATTGATTCAGGCATTGAAGCGTGCCGGTTTTGAGGAGCAGCGCCAACGGGGCAGCCATTTGCATCTTCGCCGGGCAAGCGATGGGAAGCGGGTGACCGTGCCCATTCACAAGGGGCGGATAGTGCCGATAGGTACTTTGCGGGCTATATTGCGTGATGCCGGCATTAGTGTTGAGGAATTCCACGAGCTTCTAAAGAAAGGCCGCCGAACGAGGCAGGGAGGGAGCGGCTTAGGAGGCAAGGCCACCGCCTAACTTCTCACTGCAGCCGACTGCTCCCTCGGCTCGCTTTGTTCGCCTCGGTCGCGGCGGCTGAGCTCGATGCCGTTAGAGCCGCCGGTTCTATGTAGCTGGAAGCAGTGATTGGTATACTGGCTGTGTATGTTACGGTTGCAACGTCAATGGTAGGTTCATTCATCCCGGTATACATCCGTTAGATGCAGATCCTGTCTGGTTTCGTCTTGAGCGGAGGGGAGATCGGTTCACCGGATATGTCAGCTCAGATGGGGAAACTTGGTATCGCTGCGGCTGGGCGGATATCCCAATGGAGGATCCGATCAAGGTGGGCATCCTCGCGCTATGTCCCGAATCGCCGGTGACATCGACGAGGTTCGAGTATTTCAAGGTGTATAGGACTTGAGATGTCGGGCGTCGCAAATAGCCTGCAAATGTAAACTCGTGCCCATGCTGAAGGAGCTGGATCGAGAGGGGATTAAACAGACTTGACGAAAACCTCGAAATTCAGGTATCAATTATCTGTCGGAAATCACGGGATGAGGAGGAGAAGGTGTGAAAACCGCTGTGATCTTGGCCGCTGGGTTGGGGACGAAGGTTTGGCCCTATGGCGAGTTCAGACAGAAATGCACTTTACCCGTCGCCAACACGCCCATGGTAAGAAGGCTGGCGTTGCAGCTGAAGGAGCTGGGATTCAGTAGGTTGATCGTTGTGACGGGCCATTACAGGCAGCAGGTTCAAGGGACCTTAGCGGATATCGAAGGGGTGGAGTTCGTAACCCAGTCCGATCCCTCCGAGGGAAGCGCAACCGCCGTGCTCACCGCCCTGCCGACCGGAATCGATGAGGAGTTCTTAATCGCTTATGGGGACGTGGTCACGGCTGATGAAAACCTGAAAAAGCTCATCCAGTCCTTCGAGAGCTCTGATGCTGAGGCCGCCGCTTTGGTCCAAAGGCTCGATCGTGAAAGGCCTAACGACTGGATCTGCGCCGGGGTGTCGGGCGATAGGCTGACGGGTCTTGAGGGACATCCCCGCGGCGGATCATATCGCGTCTGTGGCATATATGCCTTCAAACCCTCCGCATATGAGTATATCCGCAGGAATCCGGGGATCTTCACGCGCGTGCCCGTCGGCGGCATGCCTCCCCCTGAGGCTGAGCTGGCTCAGTCGGTGCAGATCATGTTGGACGAGGGGAGAGACGTCCTGGCGGTGGAGTGTGATGAGTTCTTCGTGGATGTGGATAAACCCTGGCATCTGTTGGAGGCAAACGGCAGGCTGGTAGATTACATGGCCAGGAGGATCGAGGAGGATCGGATAGCTTCCGGAGTGCGGATCCACGATTCGGCCGAGATAAACGGCAGGGTGATCCTGGCCGAAGGCACGCGTATCGGACCGAGGGTCGTCATAAACGGCACGCTGATAGCCGGCAGAGACAACAACATCACCAACGGCGCCATCCTCAACGGCAGGATATTCGTCGGGGATGGATGCCGTATCAGCGATTACTCCCTGGTCACAGGGCATACCTCGATAGGCCATAGATGCATAATCGGCCACGGAGCGGAGATGTCAGGCGTGCTGATGGATAAGGTCTATCTCTATCATTATTGCGAGATGTTCGGGGTGTTCGGCACGGCGACCGACATAGGTGCGGCAACGGTGTGCGGGACGCTGAGGTTCGACGACGAAGATACCGTCCATCGGGTTAAGGGGCGGCCAGAGGTGCCGCCGATAGGCGCAAATGCCATATATATGGGCGAGTTCTGCCGCACGGGCGTCAACGCCATCATAATGCCGGGGTGTAAGATCGGCTCATATAGCATCATCGGGCCGGGGGTTATCCTCTACGAGGATGTGCCGAGTAAGACCATGGTGCTAGCTAAACAGGAGCTAATCAAAAAGGAATGGGGGCCGAAAAGATATGGATGGTAGGGTCAGAGGGATAAAGGAGTTTCAGAGGCTGATAGAGGAGATCTATTTCGACCGCGATAACCGCAGAGGCGTCGAGGGAACGTTCGTCTGGTTCGTCGAGGAGGTCGGCGAGCTGGCGAAGGAGATCAGAAGACGGGATAGGGAGAGGCTTATGGAGGAGTTCAGCGATGTCTTCGCCTGGCTCTCCACATTAGCGAGCCTCCTCGACATAGATCTGGAGGAGGCCGCGCAGAGATATGCCCGCGGCTGCCCGAAATGCGGGAAAAAACCCTGTCAATGTTGAATTTCGGAGGATGTGATATGACCGGAAGATATGTGATAGGGATGGATATAGGTGGGACGAAGCTGGCCGTGGTGGTTTCCGACCTTCAGGGCCATATCGTCCGCAAGATCAAAAGACCCACCGAGGCACATAAGGGTCCGGATCACGTCATCGGCAGGCTCTTCGATATGACGCGCGAGCTGATGAGAACGGCTAAAGTTGAGGTGGATCAGGTCGTCGGGATAGGCGTCAGTTGCGGCGGACCTCTGGATACCAGGACGGGGATCATCTATTCACCTCCGAATCTGCCCGGGTGGGATGCCATACCGCTTAAAAGCAGGATAGAGGAGGAGTTCGGTATACCGGCGATAATCGAGAACGACGCCAATGCCGGCGCACTGGCGGAGTGGATGTTCGGTGCGGGAAGGGGATACAACTATGTCGTTTACATGACGATGGGAACTGGGATCGGCGGCGGGATAGTCATCGATGGGAAGATCTACCACGGCGCAAACGACACGGCGGGTGAGGTCGGCCATCAGATCCTGATCCCCGACGGCCCCCTCTGTGGCTGCGGTAAGAGAGGATGTCTCGAAGCCCTTTGTTCCGGCCCCTCCATCGCCCGCAGGGCTCGAGAGGCCGTCCGGGAGAACCCCGACACCCTGATCCTCAAACTGGCTGGCGGTGAGATCGAGGATATACGAAGCGAACACGTGGTGGAGGCAGCTCGAAGGGACGATCCGCTGGCGATGAAACTGATAGAGGAGACAGCCTTCTACATGGGATGGGGAATCGCCAACATGGTCAACATCCTCAACCCCGAGGTGGTCATAATCGGGACGATAGCCGTCGCCGCCGGAGACCTGTTGCTGGAGCCGATAAGGCGAAACGTCAGAAAGATGGCGATGGAGAGGGCAGCAAGCATAGTCAGAATCCTGCCCGCCCAGCTCGGGGAGTACGTCGGCGATCTGGCTGCCGTAGCGCTGGTGATAAACAGCATGAAGGAGGGAAAGTGATGGAGGAGATCATAAGAGGTTACATCGAGGAGCTAAAGTCGGCCCTGGATATGTTGCCGATAAAGGTCATCCGTCAAGCCGTGGAAGTGATGCTGGAGAGCTATAGGAAGGGTGGCACGATCTTCGTGGCGGGGAACGGCGGCAGCGCATCCACCGCTTCACACTTCGCATGCGATCTCGGCAAGGGCACCGCCGTGGAGGGCAAGCCTAGGCTGAGGGTGATCAGCATGGCGGATAACCTGTCGCTTTTAACCGCCTGGGCGAACGACGTCTCGTATGAGGCGATCTTCGTCGAGCAGCTTAAAAACCTGATGCGTCCCGACGATCTGCTCATAGCGATAAGCGCCAGCGGCAATTCCCCTAACGTGCTCAGGGCGGCCGAATATGCGCGTCAGTTGGGATGTAAGGTGATAGGCCTGACCGGTTTCGGTGGAGGGAAATTGGCAAAGCTGGCCGATATCGCTATAGTCGTCGAAAGCGACAAGTATGGTCCGGTCGAGGACATCCATCTGGTCCTCGACCATATCATGCGTCGTTGTATATACCATGCCTTGAAGGAGGAGGATAATGCCTGATAAACTCAGAGGGATAGTCGTCGGACTCGGCGGCAGGGCTCGAAGCTGGGTGAACGTATGCGCCAGGAGTTCCGACGTGGAGCTTGTCGGATATGTAGAGCCTGTGGAGGAGAGACGACGGGCCTACGCCGAGCAGTTTCAGATCCCCGAGGATCGCCTCTTCGGCTCCCTTGAGGAGGCCATGAACTCGGTCGAGGCCGACTTTACCCTCGATGTCACCCCACCTGCCGTGCATGAGGAGATAGCCACCAGATCCTTCGAAGCCGGGCTGCACGTGCTGGAGGAAAAGCCGATGAGCGACAGGTTTGAGGCGGCCAAAAGGATGGTCGAGGCGGCCGAAAAGGCGGGCAGGGTGTTCATGATCACCCAGAACTACAGGTTCGGCCCTGTGCCGAGAACCACCAGAAGGTTGCTCGATGAGGGCGTCATAGGCACCCCGGAGGTCGTATCGGTCGGGTTCTATAGACCCTGGGCCACGAGGCCCGGAACACACTACACCACGATGCCATATCCGCTTTTAACCGATATGGGCATACACCACTTCGATATGCTGAGATACGTCCTGAACAGAGAGCCGATCGAGGTGCAGGCCTGGACCTGGAACCCCTCATGGGGCTGGCACGCGGGCGACGCGGGACACGCCGCTGTGATCAGGTTCGAAGGAGGACTTATCGTCACGCATCATGCCCTGGGATGCAGCGTCGGCAAACCCTCGCCATGGAACGGCGAGTGGAGGATAGAGGGGCCTGAAGGAAGCCTAACCTGGGAGGATGACCGCATCTTCCACACCAGATCCTTCCCCCGTGAGAAGGCGGAGAGAAGGGAAATACCCTTGGATAAGCTTGCCCTGACCGGCCAGGACGCCATCCTAGCCGAGTTCGTCTCCGCCATCAGGGAGAAGAGGGAACCGGAATGTAGCGGCAGGGATAACCTCAACTCGCTTGCCATAGTCTTCGCAGCCATCCGCAGCGCGGAGGAGAAAAGGGCGGTAAGGATAGAGGAACTCAACGGGCATGCCCGTTGAGCTTCCATATCGTGCCCTCTCTGGTATCCTCGAGCCTGATTCCGAGCTCAGAGAGCCTGTCTCTGATCTTATCCGCCGTGGCCCAGTCCTTGCGCATCCTCGCTTCATGTCTGATCTGGACGATCAGATCCAGGAGCTTGGAGATCAGGTCGGTCTGAGGCAGGCTCTCTTCGGAGAGGCCGTATATCCCCAGCACGTCTCCGCTGATCTCCCTTAACCTCTCGTATCCCGTCCAGAGGAGCCTTCTGCCGTTATCGGTGAACCTACCCTGATTTGCGGCCATGAAGGTATTGGCATCGCCGACGAACTCAAATATCGCCCCGATCGCCCCGGCCGTGTTGAAATCGTTATCCATCTCGGCCTTGAACCTCTCAAGCAGTCTTTCGATCGCCTCTCTGAACGATCTCTCTCCTTCCGTCAGATCCTCCTCCGTTATCTCCCCTTCCAAGCCGAATCTCATCATGTTATCGAGGCAGTTTTGAAGCCTTGAGACGGCGTTCATCGCCTCCTGAAGGCTTTCGTCGGTGTAGTTGAGCGGGCTGCGGTAGTGAGCCGAGAGCAGAAACAGCCTTATAGCCTCAGGTCTATATTGCTCCAGCGCATCCCTGACGAATATGAAATTCCCCTCCGATTTGCCCATCCTTTTGCCGCCGATCCTCAGGAAGGCGGTATGGAGCCAGTATCTGGCGAAGGGTTTCCCGGTCGCCGCCTCGCTCTGGGCGATCTCGTTCTCATGATGTGGGAAGATCAGATCGCTGCCGCCGGCATGGATGTCCAGGGTCTCGCCGAGATGTTTCATGGACATCACCGAACACTCTATATGCCATCCCGGCCTGCCCTTACCCCACGGGCTATCCCAATACGGCTCACCGGGCTTAGCGCTCTTCCAAAGGGCGAAATCCTCGGGATTCCGCTTCCGCTCGTCAACCTCCACCCTTGCGCCGGCCATCGTGTCCTCCCCCTTCCCCCTACCGGAGAGCTTCCCGTATTCGGGGAAAGATCTGACGTCGAAGAACACGTCCCCATCGACCACATAGGCATGCCCTTTCTCGATCAACCTCTCTATGAGCCGGATCATATCGGGGATATGCTCGGTGGCTTTAGGGGAGACGGTGGGAGGTTTAATCCCCAACCTGGCGCTATCCTCAAGGTAGGCCCTGGTGTACCGTTCGGCTATCTCCTTCGGGGAAACGCCCATCTCGTTGGCCCTGTTGATTATCTTATCGTCTATATCCGTGATGTTCTGGACATATCTGACCTCATAGCCTCTGTATTCCAGGTATCTTCTGACCACATCGAACACGACGAAGGTGCGGGCGTTGCCGATGTGGAAATAATCGTATACGGTCGGCCCGCAGCAATACATCCGGACCTTGTTCTCCTCTATCGGGATGAACTCCTCCTTCCTCCTCGTGAGCGTGTTATAGATCATCAGGCTCATCTCTTCACCTGGTTCCTCAAACTGTATTAAACTGACCTATCTGCCGATTGAGGAACCTCCCTCCTTTCTATCACATTGCGGCAGATAGACCAGGGCTCCCGGCCGCTCTATGAGCCGAAGCCTACCAACGGATACCGGATAATTGTCCGAGAACGAAAACCGACACTTCACTACCTTGCGGGATG
>JAGGXZ010000118.1 GCA_021162805.1 Candidatus Poribacteria bacterium | reverse complement strand
CTGATAAGGTTGCCGTGCAGATCGTAGATTCGGATCGTTACCTCAGAGGCTTCCTTGAGCTGGAAGGGTATCCACGTCTCAGGGTTGAACGGGTTCGGGTAGTTCTGCAGCAGTTTCGTCTTTTCAATCGGTTCGTGCACGATCACCCTATACCTTAGCTCCGGCAGCGTGAACGACTTTCCGTCATCCATGATCAGTATGACGTTCCTCAGGACGATCGTGTGCTCGCCTGCCGATTTCGCCTTAAGGCTCAACGATCCGAGAGTGCCGCTATCCACTCTGACGCTCTCCCTACCGAGCACTACTCCGGCAGCAGTGAGCGATGAACGATCGGGTTTGGCGAAGGAGAAGGACTCCATCCCCTTCATGAGGGATCCCTCAGCGAACCGTTTGCCTCCATCACCCAAAATCTCGAACGCATTCGGGTCATAGGCGATCTGGAAGGTGTACCCTTTCAATCCTTTGAGACCTTCGGCCAGCAGATCCAGCTTGAACTCGCTTCCGAGGAGCGTGCGGATCTCCGACTCCCTCTGCATGGTGGTTCGGGTTGTCGGGGTTATAAGGGCGAGCTTAGCAGTCGAAAGGATCGGGAGTCGAGCGATCAGATCCGGTGCAGCGGCGCCCGTTCCCACGCCGAAGTTATCGGCCAGGACGATCAGATCGAAGATGTCTATCACCCCGTCGCCCTGTTCCCAAGAGCTGGGTCCGGCGATATCCATCGCCTCAAACTCGGCCTGGGTGGCTGTGGTATTCTCGGCGGTCTGATGCCAGTGACTACCCATCTGGACGAGGTCGAAGATGTCCACCTTACCATCAGGCTCGCCGTTGGGGAAATCGGCCGTCTGTGAGCCGCCTGCGCAGTCGCCGGGGATTCTGGTGACGACCTTGATATCTCCAGTGGTATCGGTCACACCGTCGGCGGTCGCTTGAATCTTTCCAACACCCTCAGTCGTAGCGGTGAACAGTCCGTTCTGGTCTATCGTGCCGATTTCTCCTATCACTTCCCAGGTGACATCGGTGGGGGTTATGGGGTTGCCCTCCGCGTCGGCTCCGGTAACGGTGAACTGCCGGGTTCTTCCTATCGGGACGAGGGCGGTATCGGGCGAGATCTCAAGCGAGGCCAATTTGCCGGGCGTGACCTTGACAGTTACTATTTGAGTGAGGATAGTATCGTTCGCTGTGGTCGAGATCGTCTTATCTCCAGCTTGATGAGGAAGCTGAATTTGGGCGACTAACCTCCCATTTTGATCAGTGGTAGCTGTTGGTACGCCTGTCCCATCCATAAGTATCTCGACCTTTTTCCCATCCACGAGTATCTTGACCGATGCACCAGATATCGGATTGCCATGCACGTCAACGACCCTAACTGTGACCGTGACGGTCGGATCGTCAGCGCTTACCTCACCAGGTTGGACGGTCAGGGTGGAACCATCCGGATCAATCCCGGCCGGTGTAAGAGTTACCTGCGCCGTTGCGGACACGCCCTGTGCTTTGGGTCCCTGAGCGGTGGCGGTGATGGTAGCGGTTCCAGCCTGAATACCGGCGGTATAGGTAACGGTACACTTCCCATCATCCCCCGTTGTCCCTGTCTCCGGATCGATCGACCCGTTATCATCGCTCACCGTGAACTTTATCTCCTCTCCGGAGATCGGATCGTTGTTCTCATCAAGCATCGTGACCGTCACCGTGGCGGTCTGTGTGCCGCATGCCACCAAGGTATCGGGATCGACGGTAATCTCCATAGTGATCGATCTGACGATGATGGTGAGAACCTCAGAGGTGACCCCGTCCACCGTAGCGATGAAGGAAATCTGGCCCTCGAAATCCTGAGGTGCTGTATAGGTACACTGATATTGACCGTTTCCGATGTCCTCTACACTGCTGAGATCTCCTTTTTTATTCTGCGAATCGGGGGCGAAACCGATTTCAACCGTCTCGCCTTCAAGTCCGGCTCCGCTGGCATCGGTGAGAGTAGCTGTCAGGATAGCCTCGCCGCCGGGTGGTATCGCTGATTTATCGGATTGCAGGGTGATGTTCAGATTGCGCAGGGTCACGGTTGTTGTGTCGTCAGTTTGAGTGTTTCCAGCGTAATCGGTGGCGGTGATAACTATTTTGTAGTCGTTATTCGACGCCGTGTTGTTCTGCGATATGGTATATGTGCCGGAGTATACGTTTTGCTGCCCTTCAACGGGGTTAAGGACGAAAGAGGTGTGGCCGGCCGCTCCTGTGTCGATCCCATCCACGTTGGCCGTCACAGATGCTATCCCGGAGCCCTCATCGGTGGCCTCGACCGTCACAGTGATGGTATCTCCGTTTTTCACCACGGTGGGCTGAGCGGTGGGATTGCTCAGTGAAGGCTTTACCGTATCGAGTTTGACCGTCACGGTGACCTGAGCGGTATTTGCGGCCTTATCGGTGGCGGTGGCAGTTATGGTGTTATCGCCCTCCTGAAGCTGTACGCCTTGAGCCGTGAACGACCCATCGGTTACCGTCGCTTGCACGCCGTTGACCGTAACCGTGTCGAGGTTGGCATCGGAGACAGTACCCGTGACCGTGATGGAAGTTTGATTCGTCCACGAGCCATCCACAGGTTGAGTTATCTGGATCTGGGGCGGGGTGGTATCGAGGATAACAGCGATGGAGTCGGAGGATTCGTGACCGACTACATCGGTAGCGGTAGCGGTTATAGTTTTATCGCCATCTCCGTCCGGCAGATCGATCTGAGCTGTAAACGACCCATCGGTCACCGTCGCCTGTACGCCGTTGACCGTAACGGTGTCAAGATTGTCGTCCGAGACAGTTCCCTGAACTTCGATGGAGGTCTGGTTGGTAAACGATCCGTCGGCGGGGGAGGTTATCTGGATCGTAGGCGGGGTGGTATCGATGGTGACCTTCTGGGAGGTATCCGTTTGGGTTTGCCCCTCCTTGGTGAAGGTAACGGAGACGGTCGCGTCCTTAACGTTATCCCCTGCTTGTACCGTATATGTTCCGGTGTAGGTTCCGTTGGATTCAGTCATGGCTATATTGGTCGCTCCCGATACGCCTTCTATTGAGAACGTGGCGG
>JAGGXZ010000117.1 GCA_021162805.1 Candidatus Poribacteria bacterium | reverse complement strand
CTCTTATCCCGTTCTCCTTGAGGAACTCTCTTATTGATTCTCTGTCCTTGAGGATCATGTCACACCTCCTGTTTTCTCTTCTGTTTCTCTCCCTAATTTACACAAAATATTATACAGTACCGATGCTTATTGCTTCTCCGGCTTTGGTATGTTTATACTTGGGATGGATTTAATACCATCATGTGTCGAGAACATCTGTCAAGGTGGTGTGGGTGTATCGCAATGGGGTGTCCTTATTCCACTGCACTTCACGTATGGATCTTGACTTATCAACCTCCGTTAAATAACATATAAGGGCGACGGAATTCAGAGGAGGTATCTAAGGTGAAAAGGACATACCAGCCACATGTGCTTAAACGTAAAAGGACACACGGTTTCCGTAAAAGGATGTCCACCAAAGGCGGTAGGAAGGTGCTCAAGAGAAGACGCAGGAAGGGGAGATGGCGTCTGACGGTATGATCCTGCCCGTAGGTAAACTTCCGCTCGATCTCCTCTCAAAGGTGATAGACGAGGTCGGTGAAGCGGCCCGCGATCCGGATCTGATCGTCGGCCCCGGCATCGGCGAGGATGCCGCTGTGGTGAGACTCGCCGGAGAAATGATGGTCCTCAAAACCGACCCGATAACCTTCGCCACCGATGCCATAGGATGGTATCTGGTGTGCGTCAACGCCAACGATGTGGCGAGCATGGGGGCAGATCCCAGATGGATGCTCGCCACCCTGCTCCTACCTGAGCACAGAACGACGCGGGAGACGGTGACCTCGATCGCACAACAGATCGCAAAGGCATGCCTGCAATTCGACATCACTTTCTGTGGGGGTCATACCGAGGTGACCGCCGGTCTCGATCGACCCATAGCCGTCGGTACGATGATCGGGAAGCTCGATCGTCCACCGATAACCTCCTCAGGCGCCCGTCCGGGGGACCTCCTGCTGATGAGCAAGAGGCCCGCCATAGAGGCCACCTCTATCATCGCCCGTGAGAGGGGAAAGGAGCTTTCAGGCCGCATCCCACCTGAGGTGATCGAAAAGGCCAAAAGGATGCTCTTCGAGCCCGGGATATCGGCGGTGAGGGAGGCCAGAGCGATACGTGAGATGGAGGGGATCCACGCCATGCACGATCTGACGGAAGGAGGACTTTATAACGGAATAGTTGAGATCTGCATCCGGTCGAAGGTAAATGCTATCGTCTATCCGGAGAAGATCAAGCTTTATCCGGAGACGGAGAGGTTATGCCGCATCTTCAACATCGATCCGCTCGGCGCCATCTCCTCAGGCTCACTCCTTACGGCTGTAAGCCCGGATCAGGTGGATGAGATACTGGAGGCGGTCAGATCCGCTGGGGTAGAGTGTGATGTGATAGGCGAGTTCACCGAGGGGGAAGGTGAGGCATATATCAAGGATCGCTACGGGATCAGACCGATAAGATACCTCGAATCGGATGAGATAACGAAGATATGAAGGAGCGATAAAGATGACACCTTAGCAAGAAGAGGAGATCGAAAGGATCTTTCAGGAATTTGTAAAGAGTCGATATGACTCGAAGGTTGATGAATCGATATAAGGTGCTTTTTGGCAGGGAATTTTGGGGTTTTATTTCCGGTGATCCAAGCTGTATGGATAAATCAGATCTCAATCCGAGTTGCTACTACCTATAGACCTACCTTTAGAGGACAAGCAGTGAAGAGGACACTTCAGGAGATATTAGACGATAAAATAAATGAGATCACCAGGCAATGGGAGGCGACCTATGGCCCGTTCGGGCCTCAGATGTGGGAGAGGATATTGTGAGGTTTATCGAGAAGACGCTGCCAATAGAATATCTTAACCCCGTTGCTATGGCAGAGGGTAATGCTAAAAACCTATCTATCGAATGCACAAATGGAGGGCTCGTAAATTGGGCAGCGTATTCCGTATGATAATCCTAGCCGCTTTCGCCGATCAAAATGAATCCACGGACTCCCTATGACAACGGTTCTGTAACAATACGCCCTTCAAGGAAATCCTGCCGCCCTTAAGTTTCTGAGAGAAAAGTACAATCATCGCTATGAGAGAGTTCTGGAGAGGTTAAAATCCAAGGAAAGGGAGTGAATTGTAAATGGAAAGGAGGAGGTTGCTCTGGTATGGGATCTCGGCCCTTGTCGCTCTGATCGTTGTGGGGATCAACCTGTATTCCGAGCCTTACGTAGGGAAGGTGCCCTGTCAGAGGGCATCCGGACCCGATCCTGACTGCCCCAACACCACTTGTTATAAGGATGGAGATTACTGGGTAAAGCGATATAAGTAGATCCATAGCGTGTTCTGTTCGGCCACTACGGCGAAATACCGTTGCTTCGTCGTGGATAGTAACGCCCGGTGGCTTGCAGATCCGCCCAAGCGGCGGACGTTATCTTCGAAATAAAAGGAGGATTTGGTTTATCCTGGACGAATCGAACATGAACGTGATCGATCCGGATCATCGGCTCAGGGATCGCATCGCCGAGGAAGGGAGATTTATAAGGCGTTTTCCAGTCTATTCCAGAGCGTCGAATAGGAGCATAACGGTTTTCCTTGTCCCCTATCGCCGCGCTCCCTACTTTGAGAATCGTTCCTCCGATGTCAGATAAAATTTCCTGTCCAACCTCCGCCCGAAATTACGTCTATATATATGGAGGAACATCATGAAGGACGAGCGTCTGATACGGAAAGCCATCTCAGGCGATAGCTCTGCGTTCTGCAAACTGGTGGAGAAGTACTTCGACTCGGTCTGCAGCGCCCTCTGTTCCCTCATCACTGATCCACTCGACGCGGAGGAGATAGCTCAGGAGGCTTTCCTCAGGGCGTATCTGCATCTCAGAAAGCTGAGAAGACCTTCCTCCTTCCGATCATGGGTCATGAGGATAGCCTTCAACCTTGCGATGGATCAGGCGAGGAGGAGGATGAGAGAGCCGCAGTTCATCTCTCTTTCCGAGATAGACCCTGATAGGCTGCAGATGCCCTCCTTCGAGGATGATATCCTGAGGGATGAGCTTGTAAGAGAGGCGTCAGAGGCAATCGATGGACTTCCGGATATGGATGGGGAGATGCTGAGAAAGTGGATCTTCGATGGGAGGAGCTACAGGGATTTGAGCGAGGAGTATAACATGTCATACGATGCCGTCGCAAAGCGGATACGAAGAGGATTGAAAAAAGTAAAGCGGAAGGTGAGGGAGAGGTTGAGCGGGATTATCCTGATACCCTGGGAAAAGATGCTCAAGCTGATAGGAGGTGTCGTTATGAAGGTATCAACGAAGGTAGCGATAACGGGAGCAGTCGTGATGATGCTTGGAGGAGTAGGGATATGGATGACGATGCATCGTGGGGAGGAGAAGCCTATACCTAAGGCCAATAAGGTGAAGGTTGAGAGGCAGGCGAGCGTGAGAGCGCCTGCGATGGTGGTAGGTAGACCGGAGAAGAAAAAGGAGGATGATCTTACATTTGAGGAGTTCAACAGGTTGCTTGATGAGTTGTTTAATCAAGCGCTTCAAGACAAAGGAGGGGAGGGAAGTTCAAGGAAGGCAAACGGAAAGAAGGCGGAGCTGAAGGACAACATGGTGAGTTCCTCCAATACAGAAGAGAATGTAACTTCTTCTCCTGAAAGCGAAGAGGTGAAAGGAAAGAAAGGTGATGATGGATTAAGCGAGCTTATCCAGAAGATACTGGATTTGGCGACTGAACATCAGGCCCTGCTTGAAGAATATAGGGTTTTATCGGATGAATATGAAGTCTGCAAAGATCCTGTAAGAAAACATGAGATATATCTGGAATGGGATAAACTAGGGCAGAAGTTGGATGATCTAGAATGGAAAGCCAAATTCCTTTTTGTGGAGTACCACCTTCGCACAGGGGACACAGCAGCATTTGAGCCGGGAGGATGGATCGACTCTCTCGGAGTGCTTAAAGCAGCGAAGATAGAGAGAGATGCTGATGGTGTATGGCATGTCCAATGGCTTCCTGGGAAGTATCTCCATTGAATCAAAACCTAGATAAGGAGGTAATCGAATCATGAAAGGCAAGAGGTTCTGGATGATCTACCTTTTGCTGGTCGTAGCTCCCATATTGGGGGCGGTCTATGTGACCGGTTCATCCATGGAACTACCGTTTGTGCTCACAGAAGCACAGATGAGAGCAGCGGTGGGAGGGGGCAACGTCATAGAGCATGTCCCCGACGCATGGTGCCAGGTGATGGACGAGTGTCCCTATCCTCTGGGATGTCACAATAGTACCGGTACCATTGACGGTAAGGAGTTCAAATCCTACAAGGTATTTAACATAAACCAGCAGTGGTATAGGTGTGTTAACAGGACGGGATACAACTGCAATCTGCGTGAGCCGTGGGTGAACGTCTGTTGGAGACAGTATTGGAGCCTAGAAGGATGCATTGGAGACAACGTGGGCAATGACACAGTCCAAGAACCTGGGGATTGTACCTCGTTTTAAAACCCCGTAACAGTGCATCTCCCGAACTGGGAGATGCACTGTTTTCTGAAAGATGGAGGGGATAGCGATGAGACTCACCTTAAGCTTACTGCTTATCACCATCATCTTCCTATCCAACGGATACTGTGAGGAGGGTTCGCCTCTACCTCCCATAGATCCACAGATGATAATAGCGGGTTTGAAACACACCGAATCCCTCTTACGAGCAGGAAAATGTAGAATCCGTTATCAGGGTTACTCAAAACTGGCTAACGTCAGGGAGGAACACGAATCCATCTTCGCTTTCGATCTCCACAGGATTTATCGTTACTCCATCACAGGTATCATATTGAACGGAAAGTACTTAGGAAATAAAGGCGTGAGAGAATTATACGATATCAGAACTCAGACTCTGTTTATTATAGGGGTAAAAGTAAAAGGGAGAATCCCTGTGGCGGTGGAGCGGGGAGTAAACCTGCCTTTTCCCCATTCGTGGGACCCCCGCAACTACGGGATGAGGGTAAGAGACCTACCTACCGGATACCCATTAAGCCGGCTTTTCGAGAAAAACGGGGTTAAAATCATAGGAGTCGAAAAGATGAAAAGAGGGAAAGAGGAGATACCGTGCTACCTGGTGGAGACGAAAGAGAAGATCTGGGGTAAAGTCCGATTGTGGCTTGATCCCCAAGAGGGATTCCTGCCCATCAAGATGCAGATGGGAGATCACTGGTTTATGGAAATGAGCTACAAACCCTATAAGAGCAATGGTCAGGTGGTATGGTTTCTGGAAAAGGGGATGTGGTGGTCTGTGGGTGAGAAAGGGGATATAATTGAAAAGAGGATCATGGAGGTGAAGGAGTTCCAGCCTAATGTGGACATATCCGATCTGTTTCAAGTTGATTTTCCACCTGATAAACCTGTTTGGGACGGCAACCTATCGAAGTACCGCCCTTTCAAGGAGATAGAGAGGGAGCTTAAGGAGATAGGCTTGATAACGGAATAGGTGGTGGTGTGGATGGGAAGAAGGGTCGAAGTATCAGTGGTGATGCCATGCCTGAACGAAGCGGAGACAATCGGATCTTGCATCCGAAAGGCTAAGATCGCCCTTAAGGGGATGAAAATCAACGGGGAGATAATCATAGCAGACAACGGCTCCTCCGACGGATCTCCGCAAATAGCCCAATCGCTCGGCGCTAAAGTCATACTCCAACCCATAAAAGGATACGGAAACGCATATATCGCTGGGATTAAAGCAGCTAAAGGTCAATACATCATCATAGCCGACTCTGATGACACCTATGACCTATCCGAGATGCCCAAGTTCATCAAGATGCTGGATGAAGGATACGACCTGGTCATGGGAACCAGACTGAAGGGGAAGATCCTCCCTAAGGCGATGCCATGGCTACACCGATATGTGGGCAATCCCATTCTGACATGGACCTTAAACCTGCTTTTCAAAGCTGGGGTTTCAGACGCCCATTGTGGCATGAGGGCTTTCAGGAAAGATGCTTACGATAAGATGAGCCTCAAATCAGGAGGGATGGAGTTCGCCTCAGAGATGGTGATAAAAGCCGCTGTGATGAAGATGAAAATAGCCGAGGTTCCGATCACCTATTATCCCCGCAAGGGCAAATCGAAGCTGCGTACCTTCTCAGATGGATGGAGACATCTGAGGTTTATGCTGAGCATGAAGGTGAAAGGATGGCTGGGAAGGTGTTGATCTATATCTTAGCCCTATCGCTTTTCCCTCCGGTTTTGAGTGGGGCGGTTATGAGCCGTAACATCACCTTCCATCTGACAGTTCTCTACAGCGGCGGGATGTTAGGAGAGCTTGAGCCATGTGGTTGCAGTAAAGGGATGCTCGGTGGGATCACAAGAAGGGATACGCTGATAAGCTACATCAGGAGAAACTCCTCCCACCTCCTCATCCTCTCAACAGGCAATATCATCTCTCAACACACCAGACAAAGCGAGATAAAATACCAGATTGCCATGACAGCGATGAAGCATATGAGATATGACGCCATCAACCTCGGAGATAAAGACCTGTTCCTGGGAGCGGACTTCCTGAAACAACTCCAGTGAAACCTCCTCGTTCCTTTGATATGCGCAAATCTGATAGCGAAAAAGGAGACAGGAGGCAGAAGGCAGGAAACAGGGATTCATCCATTTGAACCTTACAAGGTGGTGAAAGTAGATGGGTTGAGGGT
>JAGGXZ010000116.1 GCA_021162805.1 Candidatus Poribacteria bacterium | reverse complement strand
CTCTCAGCAGGGCGGCCACCCGGTGTATGTCCGGGCGGTGCGCACCCGGCTCGCTATTGGGGCAGCACCCCGGTAGATGATGCCAAGGGTCTGCCGGGAAATGACCATTACCGGCTGATGAGTGTCACGGTCATCCTCCGCTCACGTTGGAGGATGACCGCCGAGATCTTCAGGCTTAACATCAACGCAACCTCCTGGTGTGGCTCGAAGAGCAGTTCCGCTCCGGTGCTACCGTCGACCAACTCGCTGCCTACTTGGCAGCCTGAATAATCACCGAAAGTGAAAAGATAGTGGCAGATAATGTTCATCCTACCCGATGATTCTCAGTCATTGTGATCTACTGAAATTAGGATGCTTCTCGCAGAGCAGCCTGCTGCCGGACCATGTGCTGAACCTTAATGGAATCCACTTGACAGTGTATTCGAGACGACGTATAATCAAATTTATAGATTTACAATTGTCTATTTGTCTAAAGGTTGTCTCCGATGTTCAGGATAGGTGAGGTGTTCAAAGCGCTGGGCGATCCGACCAGGAGGAGGATAGTGGAGATGCTCAAGGAGAGGGATCTCACGCCGACGGAGATATTACAACAGTTGAATGTCTCCCAGCCGACCCTCTCCCACCATCTCGATATACTGAAGAGAGCCGGGCTCATCGAAGGGGAAAGAGAGGGGAAGTTCATCAGATACTCGTTGAACATGACCGTTCTGGAGATGTCCATCGAATATCTCATGAAGTTGATCGGAGGTGAAGAAAATGAGGATGAGAGAAGTATCGCTTGAGCAATTGCAGGTGAGAAGGAGGAGGTGAATCTATGGAGGCTTTGCTGTTACTGTATACGGTGTTTGAGATGAAGCTCATAAGCCAGAGGGATTACGACAACCCTCTCTGGGATGTGACGGTGCGGGTGCATTTCACATCCCCTTCCGGCAGACGACATACAGTTGAGGCGTTTTGGGACGGAGGGAGAACCTGGCGCGTGCGGTTCTCGCCCGATGAGATAGGGGAGTGGAGGTGGGAGTCGGAATGTTCCGAGGAGGATGACTCTGGCCTGCACGGCCAGCGTGGGGGTTTCCGATGTATATCCTACAAGGGTGATAACCCGCTTTACAAACACGGACCGATCCGTCTATCCGAGGACAGGCATCACTTCATCCATGCCGACGGGACACCTTTCCTCTGGCTGGCGGACACCGCCTGGAACGGCGTGCTGAAGGCAAAGCCCGACGATTGGGATCGCTATCTGCGCAGACGGAGGGAGCAGGGTTTCACCGCCATACAGTTTGTCTCCACACATTGGCGAGCGTTCCATCACGATAAAAACGGTGAGACGGCGTACACGGGCACGGAACGGATACGGATCAACCCCCGATTTTTCCAGCGCCTCGACCCTAAGGTCGCCGCTATAAACCGACATGGCCTACTCGCCGCCCCGGTCATCCTGTGGGCGTTAGGTGATATTTCGCCGGGAGTCGCTCTATCCGATGAGGACGCCATCAAGCTCGCCCGATACGTCGTCGCCCGATGGGGGGCATATCAGATCATCTGGATCTTAGGCGGTGACGGCAACTACAGGGGTGAGAGGGCCGAACGATGGAGACGAATCGGACGGGCCGTCTTCGGCGACCGACACGATCGGTTGGTGACGATGCACCCGGGGGGAAGGAGTTGGGTCGCCGATGAGTTCCGGGATGAGGAATGGTTCGACTTCATCGGCTACCAGAGCGGTCACGGCGATGGGGCGGATCATCTGCGATGGCTGGTTTTCGGCCCACCTGCTCAGGAATGGAGGAAAGATCCGCCCAGACCTATCGTCAACCTGGAGCCGAACTATGAGGCGCATCTGGCATATCAATCGCGCCGACCGTTCACGGCGTTCCACGTCCGCCGAGCTCTCTACTGGAGCCTCCTCATTTCGCCGACGGCGGGCGTTACCTACGGACACCATGGGATATGGTTTTGGGCCGAGAGGCCGGAGGTTCCGACCGATCACCCTCAAAGCGGCGTGGCACCTCCCTGGTGGAAGGCGATGGAAGACGAAGGGGCGATCTGCGTCGGACACCTGAGGACCCTATTCAACTCCATCCCTTGGTGGCTGTTACGTCCCGCTCAGGAGCTGTTGCTTGAACAGCCTGGAACGCCTCAGACACCGCATAGGTTCATCGTAGCCGCCAAGGCGGAGGACGGGTCATTCGCGCTCATCTACACGCCGGAGGGTGGGGAGATAGCGCTACGGGCCGATCAACTCAAGCTCCCCGCTGTTGCACGGTGGTTCAATCCCCGCACGGGCGAATGGAGCGAGGCGGGAAGGGTGAGCGAACCGATCCATCGGCTCCGGACGCTGGATGGAAACGATTGGGTGCTGGTCATCGATAACCGCCTATCAAGGAGGGAAGGGAAATGAGGAGATATGTATGCCTGCTGCCTCTGGTTCTCCTATCGGCCTCTTTGATCTCCTATGGTGGCGATGACGAGCTCACGTCTACAGCCGAGAGGTTCGTCGATCTGTTATCGAAGGGAGAGTTCTCAAAGGCGGCGGGGAGTTTCGATGACGTCATGAAGAAGGCCCTGCCCCCGGAGAAGCTCAAGGAGATCTGGGAATCCCTTATCGCCCAGACAGGCCCCTTTAAGGGGCGGATCGGAGCTCGGCCGGAAAAGGCGGGAAAGTATGACATTGTATTCGTGACATGTCGGTTTGAGAGGGCCACCCTCGACGTCAAAGTGGTCTTTAACAGGGGAAGACAGATCACCGGTCTATGGTTTGTCCCGAGCCGAACACAGGTCGAATATAAGCCGCCGTCATATGTGAACCTCAGCTCCTTTCGCGAGAAGGAGGTGACGATCAAAACCGGAGAGTGGGCTCTTCCGGGAACATTGGCGATCCCAACGGGAAAAGGACCTTTCCCCGCCGTCGTGTTGGTTCACGGCTCAGGGCCTCATGATCGGGATGAAACCATCGGTCCGAACAAACCGTTCCGCGATCTGGCATGGGGGTTAGCTTCCCGGGGGATAGCCGTCCTTCGATATGAGAAACGCACGAAAGTATACGCCAAAAAGCTCGCCTCGATGAGGGAAAGGGGATTCACCGTTAAGGAGGAGACGATAGAGGATGCGCTTTCCGCCGTGTCCCTGCTTCGGAGAAGTAAGGGCATAGACGCGAAGGGGATCTTCGTTCTGGGACATAGCCTTGGAGGGATGCTCGTCCCGAGGATAGGGGCCGCCGATCCCAAGATAGCCGGGCTTATCGTCATGGCGGGGACAACAAGGCATTTAGAGGACGTGATCCTCGACCAGATGACTTACATCTTCTCACTCGACGGGAGGATCTCCCAAGGTGAGGCCAAGCGGTTGGAGAGGATCAAGAAGCAGGTCGCCAAGGTGAAGGATCCGAATCTATCCGTAGACACACCCGCTTCCGAGCTGCCCTTCAACACACCGGCCAGCTATTGGCTGGATCTGCGCGGATACGATCCGGTTGAGACGGCCAAAGACCTGAGTCAGCCCATGTTGATCCTACAGGGGGGAAGGGATTATCAGGTCACGATGGAGGATTTCCGGAGGTGGAGGGAGGGGCTCTCTTCTCGGAAGAACGTGAGGTTTAAGCTCTACCCGAAGTTAAACCACCTGTTCATCGAGGGTGAGGGCAAGAGCACGCCGGCCGAATACCAAAAGGCCGGTCATGTGGCCGAAGAGGTTATCAAGGATATATCGGATTGGGTGAGGTCCGTCTACAGATCATAAGACGCTCAATTGAAAGCTTGTTCTGATAAGCCTGCTTAAACGAAGAGGGAAAGGGGGATGAGGATCGAAAGGATTGAGACGTTCGTCGTCGAACAACGGCTCCGGAAGCCGTTTTACTTCTCACAATGGGAGTATGATCGCCGTTCAATCTGCCTTGTGCGGATCATAACGGATGACGGCACATATGGCTGGGGCGAAGGTTACGGACCGGCGGAGGTCGTGCAGGCGTAGAGGTGCCGACCGCTCCAGGGCTGGGCGTAGATGTGCTTGATAATCCTCCTGTCTTACGATAAAATTGTGAAGAGTAAGACTCAAAGGAGGTGGTCCTGATTGCTGGCAAGGCTCTCTTCTAAAGGGCAGTTGGTCATCCCAAAGGCGATAAGAGAGGCGATGAAATTACACAAGGGAACACTGTTTCGCGTGCAGATCGCCGAGGGAAAACTCATCCTCGAACCGGTTACCTCTTCTCCGATCGATGCGCTGTATGGCAGATATTCCGGCGTAGATCTGCTGTATGATCTTGAGGAGGAACATAGACGGGAGGTGATGTGTGAGCAGGAAATTTGTGGCTGACGCCTGGGCGATCTTGGCGTTGCTTCAAGGCGAAGAGCCCGCAGCCTCCCAGTTTAAGCGGATACTAGAGAGAGCTGAGAGAGGAGATCTCGATCTATACATCTCCGTTATCAACCTTGGCGAAGTCTATTACCGTATCGGCAGGGTCAAAGGCGAGGAGGAGGCGAGAGAAACGCTGGGGGAGATCCGTAGCTTACCTATGACCGTTCTCCCCGCCACATGGGAGTTTGTATTCGCTGCCGCTGCATTAAAGATGCGTTACCCTATCTCCTATGCGGACGCCTTCGCTGCCGCGGCAGCGGAGGAGCTAAACGCTGTTCTAGTTACAGGAGATCCTGAGCTGGAAAGGCTTAAGGGACGAATTGAAATTGAGAAGCTGGAACGTCGGTAATCCACGCGTAGACGGACAAACACATAGGCCTGCCCTTATGATACACTACGTGATGAAGGTATCGACCGCTCCAGGGCTGGGCGTGGATGAGAGACGATTAGACGATCTTACCGTTTCCGCCGGGTCACCTTCCACAGTGTGATATCGTCCACGGCAAGCGACGCGTTCCCCGTCCAGAGGACCCTCGTCTCGACCCCTCCTCCGGGATGATGGAAGAGGAGCGGGAAGGATCGAAACTCCCCAAGCGGCAGCTCTTCAACGCGGATCTCACGCGATGCCGTGATCGGCTTACCCCCACCGACACACGTGTCGATCACGGCCACCAATCCTCGACCTTTCCCCGTCCGTTTCAGGCGAAACAGAGCGAGATAGTCGCCCGCGTCCATCGGCGAGTAGGGACCGAACACTATGTAACCTCCTTCGGTCTTCCCTCGACGCGCCAACCACATCTTCCCTCCGTGGGCGGCGGGATCGGTCTCCTCTCTGCCCGACCTATGAGCCAATTTCTCCGCTTCAAAACGGCGAAGGAACTGAAGTGATCCTACGGAGGGAAAAGGTTTAACTATCTCACCTTCTGCTATCTGATGATATTCGATCGCCCGGCGTATAGTTCCGAAAGGCGCCTTTATCTCGATGTGAATCTCGTCGCCGGAGGGGATGCCGGAGACGGTCAATCGAAATATCTTCTCGGGCGAAAGGAGCGCTCTATCCGGTTCCAGGGAGGGGTGATCTAATCCCCCACTGATCTCAATCCAAACCTCCATCTGTGAATCGGTGACGTTCCGGAGGAAGATCGGGAACAGAAGCCCGTGGTTTTCGATGCCGTAGATTGAAGTGGGGACGCGGATCAATATTCGTTTCCGCTTCATCTCCTGATGGTAAAGCACAGCCAGATGGTCGGGTCTCACAGCTATATATTCCGGTCCCAACCGATTGAGTATCTCCCGAAGCATCCGCAGATCAGCAAACCAGTTCAGGACGAACAGGTGCATGAAAGCGGGCCTTTCGGAAGGGGTTATCGCTCGAATCTGGGAGACCAGATTTTTGATCTGCTCCTCCCGTGACATCCCCTTAGACCATCCCGTCACGGCATGGAAGACGGGGACGTTCCGGGAAGTGGGATAGGTTGCCTCATCATAATCTATCACCCTACGCCCGTAGTCGGGGAAGATCGCTTTGAGGAACGGAATCCGTTCGGCATAACGGCCGATCAGATCATCCCGCGAGACCCCCATTATCCAGATCTCCTCCAGATCCATCCTCTCCATGTAAGTGCGTGTCTGATCGAGAAACTCATCGAAGACCCGTCGACGATCCTGCTCCCGAAACCGCTTGCCGTAGGAATCGGGATATGCATATCCGATACCCGATACGGCCCCCAGAAACCGATCCTGATCTGTGGCCGTGCTGTAGTAGTAATCGACGATATCCGGGATCAACATGCAGGCTGAAGGGGAGATCGTCCAACCGAGGGGAAGCTTCCCGCGAACAGGGTCCTTCCACAACTGAGGGAAGTTGGACACCGTGAGCACCGGCAGGTTATCGCCGTCGGAGATGATGAAGGAGACGTAGACCCTGTCCCGTTGAAGAGGCGGAACGGAGGGAGGAGTTCGTTGTTTGAACTTCGAGATCCGAATGCCGGAGTGAACGGAGAGGTTGGAACAGTTTATCGAGCCAACCAAATATTTCCCGAATTCCGAGAAAAGCGTTACTCCCGGTCCCTCGCCGATGCCGACATCCTTCCCCGCCCAGGGATAGCTCATCACGGGTATGTTGACGGGCATCTGGGCGAGGAGCCTTTCCATCAGTCGAACCTCATCATCGGGCGAAGCATATCTTTTAGCGCCGTCTATCGGACCTGAGATCCAGAAGATGAAGATCTTATGCTGGACAAGGTAATCCCTCAGTCCGAGGTGATCGGGCCAGGAACAGGCTATGACGTGATGGTTCAGACGGTCCCAGAGGTTATCGAAGGCCCATTCATACGCCTCGACGTTGCTTTTCCATCTCCCTCTCAGATCGGCGATCACGGGCATGGAGAGTCGATCCGCGATCCGAGGTGAGACGACCACTCCGTTTTCAACCCCGGCGATCATCGTGGCGATGTTCTTCGAGGCGGGAAGCATCGGGTCGGTTATGATCATCCCCCCGATTCTATCCCAGTATTTGGAGATCAGCTCGTTCGGATCGGAGATGATCTCCGTTTTGCTGATCCATCCTTTCCGCCGCATCCAATCGAGCCAGAAGGGATCGGTCGGGTTAAAGAGATAGTAGATCTCAGGCTTCCTGCGGTTCACGATCCCCTGAAGGGTCAGAAGGAGAAGCTGCCAGTCCGGAGGGTAATTTCTCAGATCGAAGACGATCAACGTGGAAGCCGGAGGATCGGATCTGAGGAACAGCTCCGGGAACGGACGCTGTTCGCTCCGATATGTGAGATCGCGGGGATATCCGGATGGAACAGGCTGGGAAGCCCTAAGGGTGGGCGTCTCTATCCTACCGCCATCAAGCCTGAAAAGCGATATCCTGTCCACCCTGACGGACGCGTATCCCCTCCAGAAAACCCTGCATTCCAGCTTTCCTCCGGTGTATCGAAATGGAAGGGGTATCTGGACGTAGCGGTTTAGGACGAGATCCGATCCGGTGACCTCGCGGGAGTTCAGAATGTCCCTGCCGAATGAGACGCAGGCGTCTAAGTCCACCACCGCCTCCTCACCCGCCTCCTCCAGCAGCTTCATTCGGAAGAACGCCACGTAATCGCCCGGCTTCAATTCGATGTAGGGGCCGTAGATGAGGTGTCTATAGGGACGATCTGAATATGTCTTTACCTCCCATGCTTTGTTCCCGTATGCTTCAGGATCGGCAACCGCCCGTCCGATTGAATGGCCGATCCCCTTGCTTTCGCCCTCCCAGGTTTGAACCTCCTTGTAATTCCCCCGTGGGATGATCTGTGAGGGCGGGATCTCCTTGAGGATCGAATCCGGTACGCCTTCTCCCTGGGCCTGAGCCCATACGAAGACACATAACAGCAAAACCGATAGAATCCCGTCATACCATCGCATTTTTCGCAATCTCTCTATATGCAACAAAGCGTCTAAGCCGAATGGCTCATTGATATGACCGATATTCATCCTTCCCTCCGTCGCCACAGCGATAAATATCTTCGCTCTTATTCCCATTGAGTGTAGTATCTATGGCTAATTGCCCGCCGTCCATAGATCAGCTGTCATTTATAGTCATTAAGTCATTCGGCTTCGCCGTCATTAATGACTACTAGGGTGTGCAATAAATAAGCCTTAGCTCAAGCATGACATGGCCTGGCAGATTTGACAACTTACCCCTTACCACAACATCGACGCTCTCCCAGCTCCTTCACACACAGCTCGATCCGAAATGTATT
>JAGGXZ010000115.1 GCA_021162805.1 Candidatus Poribacteria bacterium | reverse complement strand
GGCTCACGCTCTCCTGTGGCAGCCTCTCTATCAGAGAGACGTGATCGGGCTTTATCCCGAATAGCAGTTGCACGATGGAGTATCTTGCAATCTCCACTGTGACCTTTGATGCTATATCGTAGCGCATTTTTTCCTTCTTAGGGGCGATGGGTTCTACATCTCATTCTATCACTGAGATGGGGGTATGTCAAGATTTGGGCGCAGTGCCTTGCACCCCTAACATCGCAGGGCGGCATTTTATATGCCGCCGTGAAGCGGCGGGGGATGAACCCCCGCCCTACTGTATCGCGAGTTCGATCGAGAACAGATGTGATCCGTATGTCCCCTTCAGTTGAGATATCGGATATATGAAGGCATAGTCGAATCCAATGACATAACCTGCAAACCTGAACCTGTATCCCCATCCCAGCCCGGCCATCTCATCGGATACGCCGATTCGAAGGGCGAAATCATCGCGAAGTAATCTCCTCTCAAACCCGACCCCGAATTTCCTCTTACCGTCCCTGAACCTCATCTCGCCCAGCAGCGTATAACTCTTTGTGAAACGCCCTATCCCGATCCTGGTCGTCGAGGGGAGGATCTCGCTCGATATGAATCCGATGTCGGCGGGATAGACTCCGGTTATCGATGCCCCCAATTTCAGGGATTTCAAATCGATCAGGAACCCGACGTCGAACGTCAGGGCGTTTCTCGAAAACCCTGACGTGAGGAGATCGACGTTGGACTCGGCATATTCGTTCCGGCGTAGGGATCTGTTGAGAAACCTGACGGCGCAGCCAAGCCTTAATATCCTGATGAACCTCTCCGCATAGGCGAGGTTCAGCGTGTTTTCGACATAGAGGGCCGATCTGAATGAAAGCCATCCCAATCCCACCCCTCCACCCCTTCCCAGGGGAAAACCACAAGCGATCAGATGATGGCCGAGCCTCTCCCTCTCGCCCGGATACAACCCCAGCTCGATCCCCGGATAAAGTGCCAGATAAGAGGCCATCACCTCCATACCTCTGGCATTCGATATGAGAGATGGATTCCACATGAAGTTTAGGCTGTCGGCGGACGGGGAGGATGTCTCGCCCATGGCCAGAGCCTTTGGCGAAAGCGTTATATCCTCGAACGCTGCCTCGGCGAAGGAAACCATGATGAGAGGAATCAGGATCACCCACAGAACCTTCATCTCACGAAGACCACCGTTCCCGTTGCGATCTCCCCGCCATCCAGAACCTGAAAGATGTAGAGCCCGCTTTCGACCGGCTCCCCCTCCTCATCCTTCCCGTCCCATCTGAGCACTTCTCCCTTCAGGGTCCTGATCAGACGCCCTTTGATCGTGAATATCCGTATGATCGGGCTACCGTTCCCTCCGATGACGTAGAAGGATGTCGATGAGGTAAACGGGTTCGGAGCGGCCCAGGCGCGGAAAGGTCCCCCCTGAGCCTGGGATACGAAGAACACCCCAGGACCGTCCACAGGGACGACGATGATACTGTTCCCCACAACCTTCCCGCCGATCTGATGGGCGTGAAGGCCGTCGTAGAAGAACACGGCCGGATTCCTTTTGATCCTCTCCCCCAGCGGTAAGATCAGCCTCAACGGCCTTTCAAGCTGGATGGGATCGAGGACTCCCAGGCGATATCCGATGGGGGCGGGCGTGAGCTCAAATCGCGCCCTACCCTCGAAAGAGCCCCCCGGTATGACGAGGGCCGATCTGAGATCCTTCGAGAAGATCGTCCCGCCCTGTCGGCCGTCGATGTGCGGTGAGATCCTAAGCCTTCCCCCATCGATCCTCCCGATCGGATTCGACGCCTTATCCCTCCCCTGAACCACCAATTCCCACTCACCCTCATCCATGCTCATATCCACGAAGATCGCCGATGTGAAGATCAGCCCGTCGGAATCGGACTGGGAAAGTTCGAGCTCTCTCATCTCGGATCCTTTCCTGAGGAAGAGCTTTGGACCTTCGGAAAGCCTCTCGGAGAGCGAAAGCTCGATCCTCGCGGGTCCGAAATAGAGCTCAGGCGAATCGCCCTTGACGGGGCGGAAGTCGATCTCGCCGCTTGCAAAGTTTACACTCGGCCTCAGAACCCTTATCCTGCACTGGGGCGGAGCGGAGTCGACGTTGATCCTGTAATGTGCCGGCTTGCTCCAGTTTCCAGCCTCATCCCTGGCGGCCAGATGCAGAAACCAGGTTCCGTCTGACGGCAGATCAAAGGAGAGTTGATTCCGATCCGCCCTCATCATGTCGATTCTGGGAGGCATGGTCTCAGAGGATCTGTCGAGGACGAAACTGTAGGCTGCCACCCCGGAGAGGTTATCGCTAGCGCCTATGAGAAACCGGACGAGAGGGGAGGAGTACCACTTGCTCTGATCCGGATGCGTAGGGCTGCTCAGTGAAAGCGTGGGAGAGGTGAGATCGACCATGAAGCTCACGGGGTCGGACGTGCCGACGTTGCCAGCCCTATCCCTGACCCTCACTTGGATAGACGTGACGCCCTCATCAAGCAGGGGAGGGATCTCGTCCTCATCTCTCCAAATCCCTTTTTGGGCGGAATCGTTTTTGAACCTGACCCATTCCCCGCCGCTGAGCCTGAACTCGAAGCTATCCGGATCGACACCCGAAAGTGCATCCTCAATCCCGCCGGAGACGGAGGCTATGCGATCGCTATGCCACGATCCCGCCTCTGATGGGGTGATGGTTATCCGGGGAGGCGTCCTGTCCACGAGGACGGAGCTATGCGCCGTCTCACTCCAAATCCCGGACCCGCTGACGGCCCTGACGTGAAAGAACCAGACCCCGTCGCCGATACCCCGGAACTGATGATATGACTCGGTCGTCTTGACCCTCTCATCGGGAATGCTCTGAGGGATGGCGTCGAGGAGGAAACTATATCCGGCGATTCCGCTCGGCGGGGGATCGACGCTCCACCTGAAGGAGATCAGATCGCCGTTCACATCCGCCCGAACGGTCGGAGGAGGTGGGACGGAGGAGTCTATGCGTATCTCGTAGTGAACCGTCGGAGATGTGAGTCCGGCGCCGTTTACCGCCTTCAGGTGGAGATAATGGATGCCATCCGGCAGGGATTCAAATCTCATAAAGTTGACGGAACCGTCCAGAGGCTTTGTCGGCTCGGAATCCGGTTTTGAATCCAGAAGATAGAGATATGAGGATATACCCGATATGTCCTCATCGCTCCACGATATCAGCAGATCCTTTCGTCCCGTCCACCTGCCCTCTTGATAGGTCGGCGACAAGATGAGGGGCGCGGGCGGAGGTGTGGTGTCGATCCAGACCTCATATGAGCTCGGCTCACCTTTGTTTCCCGCCTTATCCAGAGCCCTAAGGTAGATGGTCCATCTCCCACCCTTCAGCTTCAACCGCATCTCCTCCGATCTCGTCTCCATCGCCTTATTCCAATCCAACCTCCCGCCTTCAGGGATGATCAGATAGAGATACGTCTGAACTCCGCTCTCCTCATCCTGGGCCTTATAGTTTAGGACGACATCGCCTGAGCTCGACCATTCGCGCTCCCTGTGGGTGCTCGATGAGATGACCGGAGATGTGGGCGGAGACGTGTCGATCATGATCGGGCCGTAATCCAGGGTGGGCGAGATATTTCCAGCCCTGTCGATCGATTTGAGATGCAGATACCAGATCCCGTCATCCAGATTTTTGAGGATACCCTCCTCCGGGTGGAGATCGACCTTATCGTCCGGTAACCCCTTCGGGGAGTCGTCTATCAGGAGGGAGATACCCTCGATCCCACCGCCGGGATCCTCCCCCGGATCGATCGAGGCGGAGAGAAAACTTCTGTTCGACCACCTCCCCGGCTCATGAGAGGCGGATGAGATTCTCGGCGCGGGCGGAGGGGAGGTATCTATGAGGAACGGGCCAAGGTTTGTGATTTTGCTTCGGTTTCCCGCCTCGTCCTGAGCGATCAGATGCAGAAACCACCTTCCGTCGGTCAGATCGACCGATATCTCTTCACCTGAGATCATTTTCCCCCCGACCGCCGCCACAGAGGGTTGATGATCCAGGGCCCAGATTATTCCCCTCACGCCGCTCGTCTCGTCCTCCGGCTTCAATTTGATCGTGAGCTTTCCGTTCCTGCTCCATACACCGGGCTTGATCGAGCTTTGGATCTCCTCAACCCGTGGCGGGGTCGAATCGATCATGATCGGCCCGAGATGGGACGTATCCGACCAGTTCCCCGAGTTATCGGCATATCTGATATGCAGATACCAGATGCCGTCTTCGAGGTTCTCGTTCAGGATTTGGGCCGTTTTGGACAGATTAACCTCAGTCGGCGGGACGGTATAGGATGAGCCATCCAGCAGATAGGCGTATCCCATCAGCCCCTCCTTGAGCGGAGGCGGGGTGATCCTGACGATGAGCTTCCGATCCTTTGACCAAGTCCCCGTTTTATGGCTCAGGAGAGTCACTTCCGGCCTCCATCTCACGGGAACCGTTCTCTCATCCGCTATCACGTCATCAAGATAGAGCCTGAAGATGTAATTTCCCTGCCTCAGGCTCGATCCCGGATTCCAGATCGGCCCTCCGAACGGCGAGAGCACCCCCTCCACCTGCAGCCCCATCTCGAAGCTTGCTACGGGAGATCGGCTGGCGTCCAGGACCTCCACCCTGACGTTTCCCCTTCGGGCGATCTGATAGGGTATGGGTGAATCGGTCGGGTTAAAGGGGGTGTTCTCATCCAGGAGGAGCCTTGTCCGAGAGGGTAGGGACGGAGATCTGACCGAGGCGACGGTCGACTCGATCGCCTCGGCTATCCTTCTGCCGTACGTCCAGTCGTCCTCCGGCTTTTTAGCTATCCCGGGCCACCAGAAGAACCATATCCCATCCGCGGGCGGATCATTGGCCACAAGCGATCTCCCCGTAAAAGCCCTACCGTAGCTCAAGGCATAGTTGATCTGTTGGCGCATCTCCCAATGTGTCGGCTGCCCGTAACCCATGGTGTCATATGCCTGGAGGATGACGTGTATCTTCGGCAGCTCCCTTCCCTCGGATTGAAAGTACGGTCGAAGGGCGTTTCTGATCTGCATCGTCGACCAGTGTATCGCCCACCAGTTGGGGGAGTATACCGGTTGGGGTGTGGGTTTGAACCAGAGGTATGTGGTCGAGCTCAGCATTATGACGTCGACATTTTTGCAGAACTCCACAAGCCTCTGAGGGGTGTAATATTTCCCCTCGACGGCCACGGTGATGTAGATCTGATGATGTGGTGAGCCGGCCTTGTTCTCCGAGTCCCTTATGATCCCTATCATGCGGTTGACCAGATCGGGATCGTAGTTGTGGGACGTTCCCATCGGCTCCTCAACGACATACCATCCGGCTATGCTTCCCTCAAGCGGGCTTCCTTTCTCAAAAACGCACAGCTTCTCTATGAAGTTAGCGAGCCACCCTTCACCCCTTTGAAGGAAGGGAGCATAGAGCGGGCCGACCAATACCCTGAGCCTCACCCTGCCGTTCTGATTGGTCAGATCATAAGCCTCCTGGATGTACCTCTTCCACCACTCAAGGTATCGATCCCCGTCGACCTTCGGGAGGGATTCCTGGGAAGGCCAGTAATGCTGGACGATGTTGATGCATTCATAGGGTAGATCCGGGGTGCCCGAGAATACCTCAAGCAGATCGGGCTCGCTACGGCCGAGGTTCCCGCCTGAGGAGGCGTAGACGTTGAACATCCCCACTGGAATCCCCAGGGGTATCGGCGAATCAGCCGGCGCAGATGACAGCATAGCATATATCAGGATTATCCCGAACGAGCTCAAACCCATCCTTGGCTTTTACCTCCGCTATGGACGACATATGTGGAAGGGCCGGACATGTCAAACGGTGGGGCTTTTTCAGGGAAACGATCATATCAGTTTAAGCAATTTCAGGAGCAATACCGTCAGCCAGTTAACGGCGGTGAACCAGATAGGGATCCACCACAGCATCATCCTAAACCGGCTCTCCAAAGACTCAAACCTGGCGTTCATCCCCTGTCTCAGGGCACTTATCTCCTGCAACACAGCCCTGAACCGCTCATCTGTAGCCTCAAATCTGGCATTCATCTCCTGTCTCAGGGCATTTATCTCCTGTAATACAGCCCTGAACCGCTCATCTGTAGCCTCAAACCTGGCGTTCATCCCCTGTCTCAGGGCACTTATCTCCTGTAACACAGCTCTAAACCGCTCGTCTACAGCCTCAAATCTGGCGTTCATTTCCCTCTGGAGCGCTTCGAACCTTCTGTCCATCGCCTCAAACCTGGCATTCATCTCCTGTCTCAGGGCACTTATCTCCTGTAACACAGCTCTAAACCGCTCGTCTGTAGCCTCAAATCGAACTTCTATTTCGCGAAGAACCATTTCATATGAGATGGGCCATCTCCTCTCCTTCAACAGTTCTCTCATTATCCCGGCCAGGCTTCTCACATCCGGCGACGTTTCCTCCCTGTTTATCAGATCCTCTATCTCCCTCTCTGCCCTTTCGATAACGGATATCTCCATTTACACCCTATCCTCCTTCAAAGATAACGTCCGCCTTAGCTCGGTCATTTGCAGTCATCGGGTCATTTGGCTTCGCCGTCATTTAAAATGACTATAAATGACTACAAGTGACTACAAATGACCTCTTCCCAAAATTTGAATGCCTCGTCCTCACCCTAACCGAGGACGACGGAGAAGTAATGCTCGAAGAACCTCTCCGGATCGACATCTACGGCGATTTTGTGCGGTTTTTCGGAGGCGTTCGGGTTCCACATGGTCAATCCGGCGAGCCTTTTGCTTTCGATCTCCACCTCCACCTTCCCCTCCTGATATCTGCAGATATCGGGCTCGAATATAATAGCGGCCGCTAGTGGATCATGAAAGGTTATCCTATTTGCCCTTTTGAACCAGACCTCGGCCATATCCGCAACCACGTCGAGCGGCCCGCCCTTAAATCTTCTCCGACACTCCTCCGCCGGCATTACGCATCTGGTGGTGACATCGAGCCCGATCGATATGTGCCTTCCGGCCGGAGCGCGCCTGTAGACGATGGCTGTGGCGTGGGGGTCTCCTATCGCATTCCACTCCAGGGGCGCCAGCGACGGGAGCCTTCCCGTAAATGCCCCGTTCATCAGGACGAGCGAACGGAGCATCCCCGGTATCTCAGGATCAAGGGCGAAGAGTAGGCCGATGTTGGTTAGGGGGCCGATCGCCAGGAGGGTTATCTCGCCTGGACGGCTGCGGATGGTTTGGCGCAGGAATTCGACGGCAGCATGCGGCTCGAAATCCTCCCTATGCCGCCATCTGGGCAACACCTCGGCCTGCGGCGCCCCCTTTTGCCTCTGCTCCACCAGGATCGGATCGGCCGAGCCGCTCCGTATCGGCACGTCATCCCGGCCGGCGGCCTTACATATGGCGCTGGCAAGCATCGCCCTCCTCTCCGGCTCGCCGGTGACCGTCGTCACGCCCAGAAGCTCACATCTGGGCTGCTTCAAAAGATAGGCCAGACAGACAGCGTCGTCTATGTCCGACCCGATGTCCGTGTCAAGAAGAACCGGTATTCTTTCGTCCATACCCCTCCTCCATGATCTTCTTAGCCCTCTCTATGTAGATGTCCGGATCGAACCGATCCAATTTCACCAGCTCGGCCTTCCTCTCGGCCCTCAGCTTGACCTCGATCGCCCCCTCTTTGAGCGTCCTTCGGCTGACCGCTATCCTTATCGGCATCCCTAGAAGATCGGCGTCCTTGAACTTCACCCCGGGGCTTTCATCTCTGTCATCGTAGAGCACCTCATACCCCTTTGAGCTCATCTCCTCGTAAATTCTCTCCGCCTGGGAGATCACCTCCTCATCCTTTCCTATGAACAACAGATGGAACTGATACGGCGCCACAGTGATGGGGAAGATAATCCCGTTCTCGTCGTGCCAGGCCTCGACGATGGAGGCCAGCAGCCTCCCAACCCCGATCCCATAGCATCCCATTATGATGTATTTGCGTTTGCCGTCCTGATCGAGGAAGGTTGCCTTCATGGCCTCGCTGTATTTGGTCCCGAGCTTGAAGATATTGCCGACCTCTATGCCGTTCACCTCCTTAAGCGGGGACCCACATTTGACGCATGCGTCACCTTCTCGGGCGAGCGCTATATCCGTGACGATATCGGCCTTGAAATCCCTCGGATAGTTGACGTTCTTGAGGTGATATCCCTCCTCGTTCGCCCCGGCGACGAGGTTGGTGGTCTGAGCGACCGAGTCATCCAGGATAACCTTCATGCCTTCTACTCCCACCGGCGAGGCATATCCGGGGACAATCCCGTAACTTTTGAGCTCCTCCTCGCTGGCTATCCAGAGATCCGGCTCCTTAAGGGCGTTTTTGAGCTTGGTCTCGTTCACCTCCAGATCTCCCCTTATGCCGACGAAGAAGACCTCCCGGCCGTTCGAGTAGAAAACGGCCTTAAGCGTTTGGGTCTTGGGAACGTTCAGAAACTGAGCCACCGCTTCGATGGTTTTCCTCCCCGGCGTAGCGACCCTCTCGATGGGTTTCGGCGGTCCGTTATCCACCTGTATTTTGCGCATAACCGCTATGTCGGCATTCGCTGTGTAGTCGCAGTTGGAGCAGAGTATCAGCCTGTCCTCCCCGGAGGGCGTCACCAGCATAAACTCGTGTGCCACCTTGCCGCCTATCATCCCGGGATCGGATTGAACGACGACCACATCCAAACCACATCGCTTGAATATCCTCAGATAGGCCTGGTAGATCTCATCGTAACATCTATCCAGATCCTCATAGGAGGTGTGCAGGCTGTAGGCGTCCTTCATCGTGAACTCCCGCACCCTTATCAACCCGCCTCTAGGGCGAGGCTCATCTCGAAACTTCAGTTTGATCTGATATAGTATAGCGGGGAGCTGTTTGTAGGAGTTCACCTCGTTGCGGACCAGATCCGTGAGCGACTCCTCATGTGTCATAGCCAGGACGAACTCCCGTTCGTTCCTGTCCTTAAACGTAAGCAGCTCTTTGCCCGCCAGTTGTTGCCATCTTCCCGTCTCCTTCCAAAGCTCCGCCGGGTGGACCAGCGGCATATCTATCTCCTGCCCGCCTACACCGTCCATCTCCTCACGGATTATCGACTCGATCTTCCTGATCGCCCTCTGAGCCAGCGGCATGGCTGTGTACAGTCCCGCCGCCAGTCTCCTGATCATCCCGGCCTTCAGGAGGAGCTGATGGCTCGGTATCACCGCCTCCGACGGTATTTCCCTCAGCGTTCTGCCGAACAGCTTCGACATCCTCATCTTTTGCCACCTCTTCGAGGGTGATTTGTGGAGGTTTTACCTTTCTGGCGATGACGATAAACCAATTGCCGAATCTGCCGCCGAAGGTGATATTTTGTACCCTCCCCGATGAAAGCGGAAGCCTGTTTGCGGTGTGGAGTTTATGCTCCAGCTCGAAACCGCTTTTTTCGAGGAGGTATATGACCTGCTGGCTGGACATCGATCCGGGACGCGTTTCCCTACGGCGTCTGGATAATTTTTCGGCGAGGGACTCGTAGACGGGGACGGAGAGGTAGAGAATCCCCGATTCCTTCAGCGCCGTGTTGATCTTGTTCAACGCCAGCTCCGGATCCTCCAGGTATCCTATCAGATCGCACATGATGATCACATCGAAAGCCCCCTGGATATCCAGCTCATAGGGGGTGCCATATCTGACGTTAAGCCCCTTCTCGGCGGCGATCTCCAACATCTCCTCATCGGTGTCCACGCCGTAGATCCGGCGAAACCCCAAATTTCGCAATAGCTCCATGTGATATCCGTCGCCGCAGGCCACGTCCAAGACGATGTAGTCCGTGTTAAGTCCGGAGAAATACCTGACGAAAAGCTCCGTCTGAAGCCTATACTCCTCAAGGATCAGCTTGACCCGAGAGGGCACCCTTTCCCTCCCGGGTTTAGCGTCCATCATGACTCACCCCATCAGATAGGGAGCTTTTTGACGTATTCCACCACCATATCACCGACCTGGGAGGTGGTATATCCCATCTTGCCGGCGGATAGATCTTTGATCTTGCCGCTTCCCAGCAGCTCGGCGACAGCGGCGTCGATCAATTTCGCACCCTTCTCCTCGCCTATGTAATCCAGCATCATCCCCGCCGCACAGATGGCCGCCAGCGGATTTATGACGTTCTTGCCCGCATATTTGGGAGCTGAGCCATGTATGGGCTCGAACATGGAGACCTTGCCGGGATGTATGTTCCCTGAGGCCGCTATCCCCATGCCGCCCTGGATCATCGCCCCCAGATCGGTTATGATGTCGCCGAACATGTTACAGGTGACGATGACGTCGAACCACTCGGGGTTTTTGACCATCCACATCGTGGTGGCGTCCACAAAGGCACAGTCCCTCTCGATATCCGGATATTCCTGGCCCACCTCGTCGAAGACCCTCCTCCAAAGGTCATGGGCGTAGATGAGGACGTTGGCCTTATCGCACAGCGTCAGCCTCTTCTTTTTATTTCGCTTACGGGCCAGCTCGTAGGCGTATCTCACGCATCTCTCCACACCTTTCCTGGTTGCGACCATCTCCTGGATCGCCACCTCGTCGGGGGTTCCCTTCTTGAAGAAACCGCCCGAGCCGATGTACAGCCCCTCGGTGTTCTCCCTCACCACCACAAAATCGATGTCCTCCGGCCCCTTGTCCTTGATCGGAGTCCAGACCCCAGGATAAAGCTTGATGGGGCGCAGGTTGATGTAGAGATCAAGTCCGAATCTGAGCTTCAGTATTATCCCGTGTTCCAGTATTCCGGGCTTCACCTCGGGATGACCCACCGCTCCCAGAAAGATGGCGTCCATCTCCCTGAGCTCGTCCAGAGCGGAATCGGGCATCGCCTCACCGGTTCTGAGGTATCTCTCCCCACCGAAATCGTACTCCACGGTCTCATAATCGAACCCGATCCTCTCGGCGACAGCTCTGACGACCTTCATGGCCTCTCTTGTAACCTCAGGACCTATGCCGTCGCCAGGGATGACAGCGATCCTGTGCATCTTCTCTCTCCTCTCTCCGTTCGGCTTGTGGCTCGACAATTATAACATCAGGGAGAGGACAGATCAAGACGTTATTGGCTGATTACCTCACTGTTTTATCACTTCCTTCACCTTTGCAAGCTTGCCCGGCCTGTGTTAAAATATTCTCCTGAGGATTCTGAGAGAGGAGAGTGTCAGGATGTGTATGGCTGTTCCGATGAGAGTTGTTGAGATACACGGCGATCTCGGTATAGTCGAGCTCGGAGGCGTCAGACGCGAGGTAAGCCTCCAACTGCTGGAAGACGTAAGGGAGAACGATTACGTCATAGTCCATGCCGGATTCGCCATAGAGAAGTTGGATGAAGAAGCCGCAGGGGAAACCCTGGAGCTCTTCAGACGGATGGAGGAGGTAATAGGGCATGAAACGTAAGTTTATAGTGACCCTCGCTATACTCGTATCACTCGCTATCCTGCAGGGATGTCAAAAGGGATCTGAAGGAGAGGTTGAGGGGAAATACACCGTTTTAGCCCAAAGCGGCAGGTTTCTCGTCGGTGTCTGGGATTGTAGGTTCATCTCACCGGCTAGGAATGAGATTTCATTTGTGATCAGCGCTTTTAGATCGGCTCAAATCTCACCTTCTGGATCGAAGGAGGCGAATAAGCCCACTGTCAGCGCCATGGATATCATACCGAAGGACGGGGATGTTCCTTGGTGGAAGATATATGAGGGCAAGATCAAGAGATACGTCGGGAGGGATCTATTTAAGTATATCGACGGTGGGGCGGAGCTTTACCACACTTATGGCTTCGTTGAGGTCGTCACGGCCGAATACATCCAACCCAAGCTCGCCACCGACTCGCTGATCACCATAGACGTCTACGACATGGGCACATCCCAAAACGCCTTTGGTATCTACAGCCAACTTAGATACCCTAATGCCCCCTTCGCTAGATTCGGAAATGAGGCCATTCTCACGGATGAGACGCTGGATTTCTGGAAAGACAGGTTCTTTATCAAGATCCAGGCCTTCGAGATAGCGACCGAGATCAAGGAGGCAATGCAGAGATTCGCAAGGGTGATGGAGAGGAGAATACCTGAGATGGGGAATCTACCCTGGATCCTCAAATCGCTGCCGGAGGAGGGGAGAATCAAGGGTAGCGAGCAGTATTTCAGACAGCAGCTGGCCCTTAACAATATCCATTACGTCTCCGATGAGAACGTGCTTAAACTCGGCGGGGAAACGGAGGGGATCGCTGCCAAATATAAGATAGGCAGCAATAAAACCGAGGTATATCTGTTCGCCATCGCCTATCCTGATCCAGTCAGGGCTGTTGAAGCATTTGAATCTTACTCTAACTACCTTAAGGGCAAATTGAAACCCGCTAGCGTTAAGCCGGTTGGAGAAAGATATGTCGCCTTCAACGCTCAGCCACCCAAACGGACGGAGTGATACATGAGAAAAGCCTCATTCAAGTCGATTCTCCCGCTGATTCTCATGCTCATCGCCCCGATCCAGGCCGAATCGACGGAGAAGCACAAAGGTATGGCCTATTTCGTCGCCTTTTCAGATTATGATCCGGCTAAGGTGGAACGGGATCTCAGGAGGATAGCCTCCCTTGGCTGCAATTGGGTCAGCCTTGACGTGGCTCTCTGGCAAAGTAGATGGGATAATCCCCAAATATATCTCCCAATGGGCCGACGATATCGACATCCCGTTCTGAAAACCATCTTCAGACCTGATCTATGGCATCACTTTCCCAGAGATGAGGATATCGCCCATTTCGTTAAGACCGCTCACAAGGTCGGTTTGAAGGTTCTCTTCAAGCCGCATATTCATCCTGAACGAACGGGGATGCGGGTGGTGAGTCCTGACGGGAAGGCGAATGATCCGATGTGGCCCGGAAGGGTTCATATGCGGAACGAAAGGGATTGGCGGATATGGTTCCGAAATTATACTAAGATATTGATCTATTACATCAACACTTTCCCCTTCGACGCCATCTGTATTGCGGATGAACTGAGTGGCACGTACAGTCGATCCAGAGATTGGAGGAGACTTATATCCGATCTGCGAAAGCGATCTGATATCCCGATAACATGTGCTTTCGACTGGTGGGTGGTGGTGCATCATCAGAAAAGGAGGCTTATCTCGCTTCTGACCCTCTTCAATCTCGAGGACAACGTTATGAAACGTATGATCCTAGCCGGAGATTACAAACTGGAATTTGATCCGGGCGTGTTGAAGGAGGTGGCTAAGGATACCTTTAATGAGTATCCTGATTGGCTCGATACCCTAGATTGGGTTGGATTGAATTTCTACTTTCCCCTCAGCGATGAGAAGAACCCATCACTTGAGACGCTGAAAAGGGCATGGCACCGATACAAGGTGCCGGCGATCATATCGAGTGTGATGCTGAACTACGTCGAGGCGATAAAGTCCTGGCGGGATAAGATAGGAAAACCCCTGCTCTTCACAGAGGGCGGATGGGGAAGATGGGATTACGCCGCAAAATATCCGGGAAACTGGTATCTGCGTAAATCGGACAATCCCGATCTACAGGCTAGATGCTACGAGGCTTTCTTCGAAGAGGTGTATCCGCTGGGCATGGGAGCCTATTTTTGGGATTGGGCTGAACGGGGATTTTCACCCAAAGATGGGCCTGCGGAGGATGTGGTCAGAAAGTTTTTCTCTGGATCAACACGGAGCTTCACACGTTAGAACGTTTCAACACTCCGACGGGTAGAGGTCATTTGTGGTCATTGGGTCATTCGGCTTCGCCGTCATTCTAATGACTACAAATGACAACAAATGACATGGTTAAAATCGGAGCGTAGAGGATGGTCGAACTTATATTAACCTTATTTCTCTTAATTCCTCCCCTCAACCCATCGGCGATTCAGCATCCACAAATCACCGTGGAGTTGCCGAACCGCATCTTCAACGAGGGGGATTTTCAGACCGCTCTGATCGAGTATAAGCGTTATCTACACTACAATCCAAACGATCCTAGACGGCCTTATCTGGAATATAGGATAGGGCTGTGTTATCTGAGGACAGGCAGGTATGATGAGGCGGAGAGGATTTTCCGATCCGTGGCCGAGGGAACATTGGATGAGCGGCTTCGGAGAGAGGCGGAGTTGGCTTGGGCGAAGGCCCTTTTCTGGGATGATAGATACGACTTGGCGAAGTTCATCACACGTCGTCTCGCCTCCCATCCGCTCTATCGTGACATAGCGGCTCAGTCGCTTTATCTAAGCGGGTGGTGTTCGCTGAACGAGATGGATTGGGGCGAAGCCACGATAAAATTTCGTAAGGTCTCCGGGCTTTATCCGGATCATCCGATATCGAGGGAAAGTTCCACGCTGGCGGACGAATCCCTGCACGCGCTTTCACTCCCTCGAAGATCTCCCAGACTGGCCCAGATCCTTTCCGCTATGATGCCGGGTTTGGGACTTATCTATAGCGGGGAGAGAATCAAAGGCCTCGGATACATGACCGGCAACTTAATCGCTTTATCCCTATCGATCAAAGCCGCTTTGGAGGGAGATGATCTTAATCTCCTCATCTTGGGCGGCACATGGGTCTGGATCTATCTGAAGGACATACGATCCTCATATGAAGCGGCTGTGAGACATAATAAAAAGACGGAGATAAGATATCTGGACTCCCTAAAGGCTCGGTTCGCCCCTCCCGACCCTTAAACTTCCGGCGGAGTTCAACCGATATACGATAATGAAGCCATTAAGCTTGTCAAGTCCCTCTGATCGGACACGGAGGGATCGCCAGGCATGAGCAGATTGCGATGGATAACTATATTTACCTTGATCCTGCTCGCCGCTCAGATCGCCCAACCTGAGCGTAAACCGAGGATAGCTGTGATCAAAAGTAGGGATATCATCCCTTTCAACCGAGCGATCGAAGGATTTAAAAGCGTCGTCGACGGGGAGATCTGCGAATACGATATGAGCGGGGAATTGAAGAACGGGAGGTACATAAAGGAGATAATCCAGGTGCGGGGATATGACCTCATATTTGCCGTCGGAACGTTGGCCGCCATAACGGCCTCTAAGATTCGGGGGATACCGAGCGTATATTGTATGGTGATCAATCCCGATAGGTTCGGGCTTCAACATAAGGGACATATGACGGGGGTGTCGGCAAGGCTGCCGGCACAATTGACATTGGCGAAATTTAAAGAGATGCTCCCAACCCTGAGGAGGATCGGTGTGATATACAATCCCGATAAAACCGGATATCTGATCGATGAGGCGAAGGATGCTGCCGATAAGCTTCATCTGGCGCTGGTCGAGCGTCCAGTTGAAACGAGGAGGGATGTAGCATCGAGCCTGAGCGAGCTCTGGGGGAAAATAGATGCTTTGTGGCTTCTCCCCGATCCTGTCCTCCTCTGGGAGGATACATTCAGGTATGTGGCCGCCGAGGCGACGGCCAGAGGAGTGCCTATCTTCGCTTTCTCCAGGTCGATGGTAAAATCAGGTGCATTTGCCGCTGTCCTTCCCGATTATCGGGGAATGGGGATACAGGCGGGATGGCTTGCCAGGAAGATCCTTCAGGGATGTTCCCCTTCGAAGCTTGGTTTCATTCAGCCCATTTCCTGTCGAGTGGCCCTTAACGTAAAAATAGCTAAACTTCTGGGCATAGATCTGCCGAAAAGTATTATCGAGAATGCGGAGATCTTCCCGAAATCGGAAGGTGGGGGAGAATGAACATACTGAGAAGCGTTAGATCCAGACTGACGGCGATATACCTTTTCAGCGTCGCCGTAATAGCTATTCCAGGAGTGTATCTTATCTACAGTCGATCGCTTAAGGTGATGGAGGGCGAACTGGGGAAGTACGCCTTTAACACCGCCATATCTGCCGCCCGTAACGTTAAATACGGAGTGCTTCTGGGGGATAAGGAGAGCCTGAGGTCTGAAGTGATACAGGTGATGGGGAATCCAGATGTGGTCTATGTTCTCGTCTCAGACGCCAGAGGCAGGGTTTTGATCCAGAGATACAGAGGAGGATGGGATTCATATCCTCTTCCGCCGATGGAAACTGCTCCCGGTGATCTGAGCGCAAAGGAGCAGGTCTTGTGGGATAAGAAAGGGATGAAATTCATCGATATTTTTACGCCTGTGGTCGCCTCAAAAGCTCAAGATCCCGACCTTTATGTCCAGAAGGCCCTTTATGGTTTCACCGAGAAAGGGGAACTGCCCGGCGAGACGCGACTGGAGAAGATAGGAGGTGTGAGGCTGGGCGTAACCTTCGCCAATGCCTATGCCAGGGTTAAAAAGACGCTTTTCAGCTCGATAGCGATCTTTCTCGTCATAACAGCCTTCGGGTCGATCCTGAGCCTCTCACTGCTGTCGCGCTATCTGGCGAATCCATTACGCAGGATGGCGGATACCGCCTATTGGATAGCCATGGGCAATTTAAAGAAACGGGTTAAGGTTAAGGGAAGTCATGAGATCTCATCTCTGGCTGAATCTCTCAATTATATGGTAGATCAGCTTCAATCGACCATCGCTCAGCTTGAAAAGGTGAACGATAGGTTGAGAAGGGAGATGGATGAGAAGGACGACTTCCTCAGAGCGGTATCACATGATCTCAACGCCCCTCTGAGAAATATAGCTGGCATGGTATCCATGCTGATGAGAAGATACTCCGATTCCCTTGACGAGAAGGGCAAGGATAGGCTTTCCAGGATCATGAGGAATGTGGAGAAGGAACAGGAGCTCATAGCGGAACTGCTGGAGCTTTCAAGGATCAAAACAAGACGGCAGCCCTTCAGCATGGTCGATCTCAACGAGGTGGTAGAGCAGGTGATCGATGAGCTCTCCTACGATATAGAGGCCAAGGGTGGTACCGTCCTGATCAAGGATAAACTACCTACGATATACTGCGAGAGGAGCAGGTTCAAGCAGCTTTTCCAGAACCTCATCGATAACGCCCTTAAATACTCCAAAGAGGATGAACCGCCGCGGATCGAAATAGGGTTCCAGGAAAGGGATGAGGATTATCTGTTCTACGTCAAGGATAACGGTATAGGGATCAGGGATGAGGATAAGGAAAGGATCTTCCATGTATTCAGGAGAGTTCAAAGCCCTCAGATCTCCAAAGTAGAGGGGAAGGGCGTGGGCCTGGCGGCCGTTAAAAGAATCATCGAGGTATATGGCGGAGATATATGGGTCGAGTCGAAATACGGCAGGGGAAGCACCTTCTTCATCTCCCTGCCTAAAAACGCGGGAGGTATGGGAAATGGAAGGAAGAGGTGAACCGATAACCATACTTCTCGTCGATGACGACGAGGATTGCAGGCTCATGATAAGAGACGCCATCGAGGAGGCGGGAGTTCAAAATAACGTATATGAAGTGTCAAGCGGCGAGGAGGCCCTCGACTTCATCTACAAACGGGATGGATATGAGAACGCCCCTCGTCCGGGTCTGATCTACCTGGATATCGATATGCCCGGCGTAAACGGCCAGGAGGTGCTCAAGAAGATCAAATCGGACGACCGATACAAGGATATACCTGTGGTTATGATGACGGGACTGAACGATGAAAAGGAGAAGCTGGAAGCGGCCAGAAACGGCGCCAATAGCTATACCCTTAAACCTGCCGATCCCATCGAGTTCATGAAAACCGTCATTGAGGCGACCAACTACTGGATATACATACATCAGCGCCCACACGTGGACGGTGATGAGAAATGAAACAGGTGAAGGTACTGCTCATAGAGGATGATGAGGATCAAGCCTTGCTTATAGCGGACTTCCTCGCGGAGGAGTCGGAAGGGTTTGATGTGGATGTCGCTTTCTCCTGGAAGGATTGTGAGGGGAAAAAGCTCTCATCATACGATATCGTTCTCCTGGATTATAACCTCCCCGATATATCGGGATTGGATGCCTTGAGCTTGATCCTCTCACAGGCCGATCTGCCCGTCATATTCGTGACAGGCGAGAATGAGTCTGAAACAGCGATGAAAGCCCTCAGGGCAGGAGCGTTCGATTACATAGTCAAGGCGGGTGATTACCTTCATGCTCTTCCGGTGAACATAAACAAGGTCATAGAACAGTTTAGGATACGAAAGGAGAAGGAGAGACTTGAAGGAGAACTGAGGAAATCCCTTGAGGAACTTAGGGAGATGCAGGAGAAATTGATACAGACGGAGAAGCTATCGGCGATCGGCAAACTCGTGGCCGGCGTGGCGCATGAGATAAACAACCCTCTGACGGGGATCGTAGGATACGCTCAGATACTGTTGGGGAAAAAGGAAGACCTGGACCCCTTGGTGAGAAAAGGGCTGGAGGTGATATATGAGGAAGCACAGAGGGCGGCTAGGATCGTACAGAATCTGCTTCAGTTCGCCCGTAAACATCCACCTCGGAGGTCTTATATCTCCATCAACTCCGTGATCGAGAAGACGATAGAACTGAAGGAGTATGAACTCAGGGTCAATAACATCCATCTCTCCCTCGATCTGGCTCCGAACTTGCCCATGACGATGGCCGATCCCCACCAACTCCAACAGGTGTTCATAAATATAATCACAAATGCCCAGCAGGCGATCATGGAAGCCGGAAGGGAAAGGGGCAGGATATCGATAAAAACTGAGCCGGTTATGGCCGATCCACCTCTTATCAGGATAAGCTTCACGGATAACGGCAAGGGGATACCTGAGGAGATAATCAATAAGATATTCGATCCATTCTTCACGACCAAGGATGTAGGCGAGGGAACGGGATTGGGCCTGAGTATATGCTACGGCATCATAAAGGAGCATAACGGGAACATTTACGCCTCTAACCTATCTGGAGGTGGCGCTGTTTTGACCGTAGAGCTACCCGTAGTGGAGCCTGTTATGGAGTTTGAGACAGAGGAAGAAAGCGCTGATACAGCTTCCTTACCCTCCCTCAGGATACTCGTCGTGGACGATGAGCTTTCCATTCAGGACATGCTGGTGGATATGCTCTCGGCGGACGGGCACAAGGTGGATACGGCAAGCAACGGTCAGGTGGCATTGGAGAAGCTCAGAACCCGCGGATACGACCTCATCATAAGCGATATCAAAATGCCTGGGATGAACGGGCAAAGTTTCTATGAATATCTCTCCGGGGTAAATCCCGCCATGTCTCGTAGAATTATATTCATCACCGGTGATACCCTCAGCCGTGAGACGGAGGAATTTCTCGAATCGGTCGGAGTCCCCCATATTGAAAAGCCGTTTTCGCTGGAGGAGATGCTCGTGGCGATCAGGAAAGCTCTTAGTCTATAGCGTCGCTTGACAGCAAATCGGGTTTTTGATAAAATTGTGCTGCCGTGGTGATCGTTCGGCAGGAGGTGACGATGTGGGCAAAGAAACGCCTCAGAAAAGGAAGATGAAGAAGCTCATAAGAGCGATATGGATCTTCAACTGGTTTAATTCGCGCGGGTTTTGCGAGTTAGTTCCGCTTGTCGGATCAAGATGGGATATGGAGAGGTTCGGGATGATCGTCGTCGGAAGTCCAAGACATCGGCATTTTCCGAAATAACAAGTCGCGGAGATCGAGACCACCAAGGGTGAATTGACCGGAGGTTTTCCGAGGATGTTGGCGGTCGCTTTTCTACTGATGTTGCCCTCCCTCTTCGGGGTAGTCCAAGCTGATGCTGAGATAAATCTCGCCTTTTTGGGGGAGATGACCTTTACCAAGGAGATGGAACCGCTCTTGGAGGAGAAAGGGGCAGAGTTCCCGTTTGATGGGGTTCGTGAGGTATTGCAAAGCTCCGATTTAACCGTCGGGTTTCTCAACTCGCCGATCACTTCTAGCAGCGAGCCCGATCCGGATGTCCGAATTCCGTTCCGCGCACCGATATCCGTGGCGAGAGGTCTGGCAAGGAGAGGAGTGAAACTTGTCTCGCTCGCAACCCCTCATATAACCGATTATGGGGAGGAGGGGATAAAGGAGACCCTTGACGCTCTGGATTGGTATACGGTTAAGACGGTTGGCGTGGGGAAAAATCTGGAGGAGGCGCGCAAGCCGGTGACCGTGAGCGTGAAGGGGATCAGAGTCGCTTTTCTAGCCTATCTCAGGGGCGATCAATTCACCTCGAAATATGCGGATCTTGAAACCCCCGGACCATGTCCCCTCGCTCCGGAGATACTTGAGCGAGAGATACCCAAGGCGAAAAAAGCTGCCGATCTGGTTGTGGTTATGGTACATTGGGGAATCGGCGGCCGATCGAAGGGTGTATCTGAAAAGCAGAGGTTCTGGGCGAAGATGATGTTAGATCTTGGGGCCGACATCGTAATCGGTCAGCAGTCACATAGGTTATACGGGGCAGAGCTGGTGAACGGGAAACCCGTCATCTATAGCCTAGCCGATTTCATCTTCGGCCTCTACGATAAATTACACGCCACAACCGTCCTGCCTGTGATAACCTTCTCCAAGGACAAAGCCAAGCGGATAAAGCTTATACCAATTCTGGTGGATAACCCGAAAAGAAGATGCCAGCCGGTGATCCTCTCCGGAGATAAGGCGAAGGAAGCATTGAACAAATACGGATCGCTTTGTAAATCGCTGGGAACGAGGGTAAGGATCAGTGGGAATGTCGGGATCATATCGATACCTTAAATTTGAGGGCGCCCATAAAGATGCCCTCTTAATTCCTCCTCCAGGTGGTGGTCAGTTTATTGGAGGGCTGGGTTGTGCTTGGGTGCATAAGAAATTTATCGGTAACAGGGAGATGGTTCACAGTTAGGATGACAATTTCCGTCGTTGTAGGGGGCGCAAGGCCTTGCGCCCTTAAGATAACCATCCCGGTAGTAGGGGCTAGGCATTCAAAGAAGAATGCCTAGCCCCTACTTTTCTGACTGACCTCTCCTCCTTCCCCTCTCCGACACGGAGAGGGGAGTTTACTCTATCCCTTGCCGAAGCGTTCTCTTCGTTCAAGAAGGATTCCTCCTTCCCCGCGGGGAAGGGGGACAGGGGGTTAGGTCAAAAGGTTTTCTGACTCTTGCTTAGACAACAATTCGGGCGATTTTTAACAAAAAGTTTCGCTTCAAGCTTGGCCGCTTTGGATCTCAACATCGGGATATCTTGTCCCACCGATAAGGGCATGTCAAGCTTGACTTCCAGGTGATGAGATGCTACTTTAATGTCGGAGCTGGAAAGAATCGGAATATCCGAGGATAAGAGGTGAAGACGACTATGTCTAGAGGTCTCAAGATAGAACTTCCGGAGGAAATCCTCGATCTATGGGATATCGGCGAGCTTGAGGCGTCGCTTAAAAGATGGATTGTTCTGGAGATGGTGAAGCAGAGAAAGATATCAGTCTCTCTGGGGGCTAAACTTCTGGGAACTTCCCCGCAGGATTTTATAGAGTTGATGTCTCAACATCATATTCCCCTTTCAGAGTATGGCGATGGTGAGATAGAAGAGGAGTACCGGGAACTCCGATCCTCCTATAGAAGGGGAATTAGATGATCGTTGTTGATAGCAGTTCTATTATTGCCCTAAGCAAAGCTGGATGTTTCGAACTTGTTCGAGCTCTCTTTGAGACAGCAGTGATATCTGAAGGGGTTTTCAAGGAAGTGGTGGTCAGGGGTAAAGGAAGAGCTGGAGCAAGGGAGGTAGAAAGGGGGAAAGTATCAGGATGGCTTCTCGTCAAGAGTATAAGGAACTTAGAGGAGCTCCCAAGGTTTCAAACCTTCGGATTGAGTGAAGCTGACGCCGAGACGATAATCTTGGCGAAGGAACTGGAGGCAGCTTATCTGCTAATCGACGATAAAAAGGCGCATGACGTAGCCGCTTATTTCCTCACGGATACCCAAATAGTTCTCCTTCGAAGCGGTTCCTTATTGATATTGGCAAAGGAGGAGGGATTGATCGGGGAAGTCAAACCGTTTCTCGATAAGATGATCAGAGAAGGGGTGTGGATATCAGAGAGGGATTACGAAAGGATTCTGAGGCAAAGCGGTGAGGAGCCATGATCCTCAATGTCGTCATTGCCAAAATCCGGCGGATGATTTGAATAGCTCCTTTGCCGATATAAGCCTTTTGCTTTTTAAATGGTACTGCAGACACGGTTTTAGGGGGAGATGTTACAGAAAATTTCGATCTGAGGGTTACCCTATCGCCATCATCTCCAGGTTTTCACGCCAGACCCTTCTTATTATCTCCCCCAACATCCTGTGCTCCGCCTTTTTCAACTCCGGATCGGCCTCAGCGAGCCTCTGTGCCTCCTTACGTGCGAGCGCCAGCAGGTCCGCGTCTCTCAGCAGGTTTGCGAGTTTGAGGTCCGGCATGCCGGACTGTCTTGTGCCCATGAGCTCACCAGGTCCTCTTATCTCCATATCCGCCTCGGCTATCTCAAACCCGTCGTTGGAGCTCACCATCACCTCCACCCTCCTGCGGGCCTCCTCGCTTTTGGGGTTGGCGATGAGGAAGCAGTATGACTGATGTGCGCTGCGGCCGACCCTGCCCCGGAGCTGATGTAGCTGAGCCAATCCGAACCGCTCGGCATGCTCTATCACCATGACCGACGCGTTTGGAACGTCCACTCCGACCTCCACCACGGTCGTCGAGACCAGTATATCTATCTCACCGGCCTTAAACGCCCTCATCACCTCATCCTTCTCCTGAGGTCGGAGCCTTCCGTGTAACAGCCCGACCCTGAGATCGGGGAAGACCTCATTTTGCAGCTTCTCCGCCATCTCCGTGGCGGCCTTAATGTCCTCCAGCTTCTCCGATTCCTCCACCAGCGGATAGATCACGTATGCCTGTCTTCCGGCGAGCACCTCGCGCCTGATAAACTCATACATCTCCTCCCTCTTATCCTCGGACACCCAGAAGGTCTTAACCTTCCTCCTGCCCGGCGGGAGCTCATCGATAAGCGAGAGATCCAGGTCGCCGTAGACGGTCAGCGCGAGCGTCCGGGGGATCGGCGTCGCCGTCATGACCAGCACGTCCGGCGAGGAGAGACCCTTTCCCTTCAGAGCGGCCCTCTGCAGCACGCCGAACCTGTGCTGTTCATCGGTGATCACCAGCCCCAGCCGGTTGAACTCCACACCCTCCTGTATAAGGGCGTGCGTTCCGACGACCACCTGTGCCTCGCCCGATCGTATGGCCTCAAGGGCAGCTCTCCTTTCAGAGCCTCTCATCTCACCCCTGAGCATGGCGACCTTCACGTCGAGGGGGCGGAGGAGACGATCGAGGGTGTTGAAATGCTGTGTGGCGAGGATCTCGGTGGGAGCCATCATGGCCCCCTGATATCCGTTTTCGACCGCTATGACCAGCGCCGCGGCCGCCACGACCGTCTTGCCCGAACCCACATCCCCTTGTATCAGCCTGTTCATCGGATGGGGCTTCGACATGTCCGATCTGATCTCCTCTATCACCCTCCTCTGAGCGGAGGTCAGCTTAAAGGGCAGGCTTTCGAGGAAACGCGTAAGCAACGGCCCGTTCACGTTGAAGCTTATCCCGCCCGTCGACTCCACACGGCGTTTTCTCAGCGCCAGCCCAAGCTGTATGAGGAACAGCTCGTCGAATATGAGCCTTCGTCTGGCCTGTCGCAGATGCCCGTGGGATTCGGGGAAATGTATGTTCCGGATCGCCGATCGCCTGTCCATCAGTCTCAGCCTTCGCCTCATCTCCATCGGAAGATGCTCCGGAACGAGATTCAGGAATTGGTCGAGAACCAACCTCATCATATATCGCATGTTCCTCTGCGTGATCGGCCCGGCCAACCGATACTTGGGTACGATTCTTCCGGTGTGGATCAGCTCGGCCTCCTCATCTGAGAGCATCTCGAACTCGAAGTCTGACGTCTGTATCTCGTTGAACGCCCGCTTAAACCTGCCGCTGACGACGAGATGGTCGCCGACCTTAAGAGCCCTCTCGAGGAACTCGCCGAACCTGCCGAAACCCACGAGCGAGGCAAGCCCCGTCTCATCGAAGATGACCACCTTGACTATCCTCTGACCGCTTTTTCTGGAGGTGAACTGCGTCACGCTGACGACCTTTCCCTGGACGGTTTCAGGTTCTCCGGAACGTCCGACGTCGTAGATCCGTTTGATCCTGCTCCTATCGAGATAACCGGCGGGGAAGTACTCGAGCATATCGAGGATGGAGGTTATACCGAGCTGTGCCGTTAGCAGCCCCGATCGTTTCGGGCCTATACCCTTGACAGCGAGAGGCGGTCTCAGGAGGTGTTCCAGAACGGAAGGGTCCTCATCGGCGGGCGGAAACGAGAGCTCGACCCGATCTTCGTCGCTTTCAGCCTTATCCCTGGAGGCCGCCTGCCAATCGAAGAGCAGAGGCTGGATCTTCGACGTCTCCCTCTCTCTGATCCTCCCTATCAGCTCGATCGCCCTGTTGATATGGGCTTTGCGCCGGTTTGCGTCGAGCCCGGAGTATCCCTCGACCGAGCTGCGCAGCCCTTCAAGCATGCCCCGCGTCTGATCCTCCAGATCCAGCTTCAGCGCCTTTTCCACCCATTCGCTCACGTATCTCTCGATCCCTCCAACGGCTGCCCTGTCCCTGAAGCCCGATTTCATCTCCAGTCTCAGCGGTTTTTCGATCCTGTCGAGAACCTCCTCGAGCTTCAACTCTCCCTCACCTCAAGTTTTCCGAGGAATTCCTTGATCCTCTCCGCTATGGTTCTGTTCATCCCCTCAAGCGAGGCGATCTCATCGACGGATGCCTCTCTGATCCGCTCCAGCGATCCGAAATGTCTGATAAGCCTTCTCTTCCTCTTGGGGCCGACGCCGGGGATCCTATCGAGCATGGAGAAGCTGAGAGGTCTTGAGCGAAGTTTGCGGTGATAGGACAGGGCGAAACGATGTGCCTCATCCCTGATCCTCTGTAACAGCCTGAGCGCCGGATCGCTTCGATCCAGGACTATCGGATCGACGCTATGAGGCAGGAATATGTGTTCGAACTCCTTGGCCAGCGATATGACGGGGAGATCGAGCCCCAGTTTCTTTAGCGCCTGACATGCGGCGTTGAGCTGGCCTTTCCCGCCGTCGATGAGGATCAGATCGGGGATCGGCTCCTCGCCATCCATGACCCTGTGGTAATGTCTCATCGTCACCTCGTATATCATGGCGAAATCGTCCTGTCCCTCCACCATTTTGATCTTGAACCTCCGATACCAGCTCTTGGAAGGCTCTCCGTTTTCGAAGACCACCATCGAGCCGACGGCGTGATCCGGGCCGATGTTGGAGATATCGAATCCGTCTATTCTGGCCGGTGTCCTCGGAAGATCGAGTATCTCCTTGAGCCTGATCAGGGCTGGGTTCTCGGTGGCCGATGCGGCCATGTTCTTGCGCCTCTCACTCAGCAGCAGCTCTGCGTTTTTCCGCGCGATCTCGATCAGCTTGGCCCTTCTGCCCTGGACCGGCACGTGGATGAAGACCCTGCCCCCGCGCAGCTCGGAGAGCCAATCGGCTATGGCCTCATCGTCCGGCCTTTCCTGCAGCACGATATGGCCCGGCACGTAGGAGCCCTCGGAGTAGAACTGTTTCAGGAAGGCGGCTATCATCTCACCGTGGCTCGCCCCCTCGGCGCCCCAGAGGAAGAAATGCTCCCTCTCGATCAATTTGCCGTCCCGAACCATTAGAACCTGCACGCATGCCTCGTCGCCCTGCGATGCGATTCCCACCACATCTTCATCGTCGGCCGAAGGGGATATGACGCTCTGATGATCGACCATTTCTCTCACGGCCTCTATCCTATCCCTCAATTTGGCCGCTCGTTCGAACTTCAGCTCCTCCGCCGCTCTTCTCATCTCGGCCTGAAGCTCCTCGATCAACCTTCCCTTTCCGCCGGAGAGCAGGGTGCAGGCCGATTTGACGAGATCCCGATACTCCTCGGGGGATATCTTACCGGCGCATGGCGCCGAGCAGCGGCCTATGTGATAGTTCAAACACGGCCTCATCCTGTTCCCGCTGAGCTTCAATATCCTGTCACAGGTTCTTATGGGGAAAATCCTCGTCAGCTCCTTGACGATCTGTCTGGCGACGGCGGTGTTTATGAAGGGACCGAAATATCTGACGCCCTCCTCGCCCGTCTCCCTCGTCACGTAGATGCCGGGGAAGGGATCGGAGAGGGTTATCCCGATGAAGGGATATCTCTTATCATCCCGCAGTCTGACGTTATACCGGGGCTGATACCTCTTTATGAGGTTCGCCTCCAGCATCAACGCCTCAACTTCGTTGCGCGTGGCGATATATTCGAGGTCGGCCACGTTGTGTATAAATCTCTCGATCGGCCTTGTCGGAGGACGTGAGAGGGAGGAGGGCTGGAAATACGATTTGACCCTGTTTCTAAGCGACGACGCCTTGCCGACATAGATGACATCTCCCTTCAGATCGCGCATTATGTAAACGCCAGGGGAATCGGGAAGGAATTTGAGCTTCCCCTCAAGGTCTCCCTCGATCTTTGACCTCAAACCGCCTCACCTCCGAATCGACTGCGTGAAACGACGGGAAAACATAGACGTTAAGCTCCCGGATAGAACGCTTTACGTCTCACGCATTACGCCCTACGCATTAGAGTTTACCATCTCCCGCCGGTTGATATCAACCGATATGCTTTGTACGTCTCCTCGGCGATTTTATCCCATGAATAGAGGTTCAACGCCCTCGAAAGCCCCCTTCGCCGCAGCTTCTGGACCAGCGATGGGGAGTCATGCAGCTCCTTTAGCTTCCGCGCCAGATCATCGGCGTTTCCCTCCTCGAAGATCAACCCCGCCTCTCCCACAACGTTCGGTATATCCCCCGAATTCGATCCCACCACGGCCACCCCGCACGCCATCGCCTCCGCCAGGACCCTACCGAAGAACTCCACCCAGTCCGGCGCTGTAAGCGATGGAAGGACCAGGACATCCAGGCAGTTCATGTATCTGGGAACCTCATTCGGCGGGACGGCATCCACCCAGAGGACTTTCGCCGAGATCCCAAGCTTCTCAGCGAGGGACACGAGCTCATCCCTGTACTCCCCCCTGCCGAGGATCATCATCTGGAAGTCGAAGTCAAGCTTGGAGGCTGCCTCGATGAGGACGTGCACCCCTTTCATCCAAAGCAGCCTCCCCACATATCCGATCACGAAATCGGAGCTGAGCCCCAGAGACCTCTTCAGATCGGACACGTCCATCGGCCTGAATATCTCCGTGTCCACCCCATTCGGGAATATAAAGGTCGGACCGGCATATCCCTTACGCCTCAGTATCCCAACCGCCCCCTCGTTCAATGCGAAGGCCGCGTCGGCCTCCCTGAAGACCAGCCTCTCTATGGCATGGGGGAGTTTCGAGAAATGCCTCTCCACCCATATAGAAAGAGATGTTCGGAAGATGAATTTGCTCTTGGGGCAGTACATCCTCCTGAGCACAGCCGTCTGAAGGGCGCTCATCGACCACGGCTCCTCCTCCAGATGTACGATATCCGGCCGGAAATCCCTGAAGAGAGGTATCAGGCCCTGCGTGTAGAGAAACCGACTTGTGTACCCGGGAAAGAGGATGGGTCTGGGATGGAGTTTAAGGTTCGAGCCCTTCGAGTCATCCTCCTCAACCCTCAGCTCCCTAAAGTTCTCCACCCACCTCCGGGGAACGATCAGGCGGATGTCAAGGGGATATCTATCGGCGAGTATCTCGAATTTCCGTCTGTAAGGCTTCATGGCACAGGGATGGGATAGCACAAGCACCCTCATGTCTGCAAGCTCCTAAGATCATCCGCCGTCACACCCCTGGTCAGAACCAGAAGTGCCAGATATCCTGAACCTCCGATCAAGCTCAGCAGAACCCTGTTCCATCCCCCTCCGAGATAGAGAAAACCGGTCAGGATGAGACTGCAGAGGATGGGTCTCGCGAAGGAACCCCAGTTGACCCTGAGATTAAGCGATCGGCCCATGTAGATGAAACTTACCAGCAGGAAGAAAAGCTCTGAGAGGGCCATCGCCATGGCGGCACCGACGTGATTGAATCGGGGAATCATGACGGCGTTGAGGATGAAGTTGATGGCGGTGGTCCCGCCCGTCAGAAAGGTGAAGGCCTTGCGTCTGTCGGCCGCCCTGTAAAAGGCGATCATGATGAAATTGAGGAAGGAGAGGAAACCCGACCATGCCAACACCCTGAGCGAGGCGTCGATCGTGCCGGGCGGGAATCGGTGTGGATCGTAAAACAACAGAACGAACTCCCTGGTCGAAAAGGAGAGGGTTATAGCTGTCGGCAATCCGGCGGCCAGCATCAGCTTGAGGGAAGTCTGGTATGCAAGTTTGAGCTTGGAGGGATCTTTGGCAGCGAACATCTTCGATATCTCGGGGAAGATCGCCCCTGAAAAGGCGCCCGGCAGGACCAAAAGGGCCATGACGATCGTATATCCCACGCCATACCACGAGACCGCCTCATCGCCTGAGAGCTTTGAGAGCATAAGTATCCCGAGCTTAAAATAGACCATACTGAATATGTTCGCCAGCGCAAACGGCAGAGACCACTCCATTATCCGCCTCCAGACCTTCGCCGAAAAGCCGAGCTTCACCCTGACGAACAGCGTCTCGGTTATGATAACCGTGACGATCAGAATGAACAGGCTCGATCCGGTTACAACCCAGCAGAACGCCTCTATATCATATCCCCTCGCGACGATCAGGAGCCCGACCACAAGCACGATGACCCTGTCCATTGCGACCGTGATCGACTCGTAGATCATCCTCTCATAGGCCCTGAAAACGCATCGAAAGAGCTGGGAGAGGGAGTTGATGAGCTCCGAGGCGCCCAGGATATAGGCGATCTGTATCGTTCTGGGGGGGTATCCCATCAGATGGACGTATATCGCTATCCCGCCGAAGGTGATCAGGCAGAGTATGACCCGTATCGCGAGGGCGTTGGAGGCCAGTTCGCCCGCTCGCGAGCGGTTGACGCTCATCTCCCTTATCAGCGGCGCCTGCATGCCCAGCTCGGTGAAGACCACCATCATGTTGGCAAAAGAGATCGAGAACAGATATGCGCCGAAGAGCTCGTCGGGATAAAACCTGGGCAGGAGGATGGTCAGGGCGAAGGAGAGGAGCCTCGCAAGCGTGTAGGCTGAAAAGAGGGAGATGGAGTTCTTCAAAACCACCATCATATCGCCTTCAACACCTCCTCCAGCTCGCCTGATCTCAACAGATAGCATAGCACAAGGTAGACCGCTATCCCCACCGGCACGCTCACGGTCACTATGAGGACCGGGCCTGTCCGCTCCAAATACCTCATCACCGTCCAGCAGATCAATCCCATCGTCGATCCGGCGGCGGTGATCCTGAGAGCCGATCGGATCAGATCGACGGAGCCCAACCTGCCGATCCTCCTCCTCAGGATCCACATCAGCAGCGCCATGTTGATCGTGGATGAGATCGCCGTGGCGAGCGCCAGCCCTCCGTGTTTAAGGAAGGTTCGCATCAGGATCAGGTTGAGGGCGGCGTTACAGATCATGGCGACCGCCCCCACGATGACCGGCGTTTTGGTGTCCTTGAGCGAATAGAAGGCCTGAGAGACTATTTTGGCGCCGCTATAGGAGAAGAGGCCCAACGAGTAAAAGAGCAAGGCCCAGGCTGTCCCCGCCGTATCCGCCCTGTTGAAGAGGCCGTGCTCGAATAACAGGGCTATGATGGATTCCCTCAGCACGATCATCCCCACCATCGCCGGAAAGGAGATGAAATACGCCAGCCTCAACGCCCTCATCAGCGTCCCCTTCATCCCCTCCAGATCCCCTCTAGCGGTCTGCCTCGATAGATATGGCAGGACCGCCGTCGATATGGCTATGCCGAACACGCCGAGCGGGAGTTGTACGAGCCTGTTGGCGTAGTACAGATATGTGAGGCTCCCCTTTGGTAGAAAAGTGGCGAGCAATCTGTCGATCATCAGGTTTATCTGAACCACCGTCTGCCCGACGGCGGCCGGGGCCATCAGCCGCAGAACCTGTCTGACGTCGGGGGTGAGCCTAAAGCTCAAACCGTATCTCCACCCTCGACGACGCATCGGCGGGATCTGTATTCCCATCTGCAGCATTCCCCCGACCAAAACTCCATATGCCAGCCAATTTATCCTCTCACGTTCGGGGATATCGAGGAGGAGCGAAGGGAGAAGGGTGAACGAGATCATACATATGTTCAACATGATCGGGGCGGCGGCCGGGGTGGCGAAATGGTTGAAGGAGTTTAATGCGCCCATCTCCAGCGCTGCAAGACATATGAAGATGGCATAGGGAAACATCACCCTTAGAAGGTGGGCGGCGATGGAGATCTGACCGGGATTTCGCGAAAACCCCCAGGCCATAAGCCTGATCAGATACGGGGCAAGGGCTATGCCGATCAGGCTCAGGGCAAGGAGCAAAAGGAGAAGGAGATTGAATAGATCCGTTACCAGCCTCCATCCCTCTTTCCGCTCGCCCCTCTCGATGTATCCGGAGATTACGGGGACGGTGGCGGCATTGAGGGCCCCCTCACCGAAGAGACGTCGCAGCAGGTTAGGTATTCCGAAGGCGACGAAGAAGGCATCCGTCAGAAGACCCGCCCCGAAGAAGTAGGCTATGACCAGATCTCTGGTCAGCCCGAAGAGGCGGCTGACCATGGTGATGGAGCCGAAAACTCCCGCGGATCGGATGAAAGATGAGGGGCGTTTGGTCATATCTTACCCGTGTTGACCTCATCCAACCTGAGCACCCTCTTAATCTGTCTTATGGCCTGACGGATCCGATGTTCGTTCTCAACGAGGGCTATCCTGACGTATCCCTCTCCGTTTGACCCGAAGCCAGCCCCAGGGGAGACGCAGACGTTCGCCTCCTCCAGCAGCATCGTGGAGAACCCCAGTGAACCCATCTCCCTGTACGGTTCGGGTATAGGCGCCCAGACGAACATCGTCGCTTTCGGACTGTTCACCTTCCACCCTATCCTGTTCAATCCATCCACCAGCACGTCACGTCTTCTCTGATAGGTCATGGCCGTCTGTCTGACCACCTCGGGCTCTGAGCGCAGCGCCACTATAGCGGCGACCTGGATCGGGGTGAATATGCCGTAGTCGTAGTATCCCTTTATCTTCGCCAGCGCATCGATTATATCCCTATTTCCCACCGCGAAGCCGCATCTCCATCCCGCCATGTTATAGGACTTGGAGAGCGAGAAGAACTCGATCGCGACCTCCTTAGCGCCTTTTACCTGCATTATGCTGGGGGCCACATATCCGTCGAAGACGATGTCCGCATAGGCGAGATCGTGAACCACTATGATCTCGTTCCTGCGGGCGAAATCCACCACCTCCTCGAAGAAACCCAGATCAACCACCGCCCCGGTGGGATTGTGGGGGAAGCTGAGGATCAGGACTTTAGGCTTTGGGACGATCTCCTTCGCTATCTCAGCTAGATCCGGCACGAACTGATTCTCCTCCCGGAGGGGGATCTTCATCAAGCTGCCGCCCGCTATTATGACGCTGTAGATGTGGATCGGGAAGGAGGGATTGGGGACGAGGGCGATGTCACCCTCATCGAGAAGGGCGAGCATCAGGTGTGAGATCCCCTCCTTGGTGCCGATGACCGATATCACCTCGGTCTCAGGGTCAAGCGACACGTTGAAACGGCGCTCATAGAACCTCGATACCTCTTTACGCAGGTTGAATATCCCGCGTGAGGCGGAATATCTATGCGCCTTCGGGTCCAACGCCACCTCACGGAGCTTTTCGACGATGTGGGGAGGGGTGGGTCTGTCGGGGTTGCCCATGCTTAGGTCGATGACGTCTATCCCCTTTCGACGCCTTTCGAGCGTCATCTCCTTGAGCTTGCCGAACATATAAGGCGGAAGCCTGTCCAACCTCTTCGATTTTATAAGCATCTCCACAGCACCCCGGTTTTAGTGGAAACCCTATCCTTTACGTGCACTTATATGATACGATAATCACAACTTCAAGTCAACAGATCTCAGAAGTTTAAAGTTATTGCGCCTCATGTTCAGGTATGCTAAAATATCAATGCGTTTAGAACCTTCTTGACGACCAAGGATGATGGACATAAGCTCTTTCTTACCTCACCTGATCGGATTAGCTCTGCTTCTGGGACTATCCGCCTTCTTCTCCGGCTCTGAGACGGCGATGTTCTCCCTGACCAAACTTCAGGTTCAGAGGTTGAGGGAAAGGACGGATGGTGCCAGCAGGGCTGTGGTCCGTTTTTATCAGGATCTCCGTCGCCTGCTTGTGACCGTTCTGATAGGCAACAACCTCGTCAACATAGCCTTCTCCAGCATCACCGGATCGCTCTTCATAGGGCTCATGGGAAGCACGAAGGGCGTCACAGCAGCCGTGATCTTCAACCTCCTGATGCTTCTAACCTTCGGAGAGATCACCCCCAAGGTGTATGCCCTTAAACATCCCCAGAGATTCGCCCTTAAAACCGCCAGGCCGCTCTGGCTGATCTCCATCTTTCTCTTCCCAGCCTACTGGATCCTGAAGCTGATCACAGATCTGATCATGCCCAAAGGAATGGAGTTTAACGATACGGTCACGCCCGATGAGATCAAAGCGCTCCTTTCGGCGGGTGCGGAGGAAGGGGAGTTTGAGGAGAGGGAGAGGGAGCTCATCCAGTTGATATTCGAGCTCAGGGATATCGAGGCGCATGAGATAATGATCCCTCGCACCGATATGATCTGCGCCCAGAGCACGGAGAGGATCGGCGATATATTGAACAAAGCTAAAGAACATGGCGTCTCCAGAGTTCCCATATACAGGAAGAGCCTGGACGATATCTGCGGAATATTCTACGCCAAAGACCTGCCCATATGGCGTGGATTCGATGTGATGGATATGACGGCGGAGTTCTTTATGACCGTCAGAGAGGAACTGCTGGTCGACCAGAGCGATACCCTCATAAGGAGACCTCACTTCGTGCCTGAAAGCCGAAGGGTCAGCGAACTGCTGAGGGACTTCTCCAGGTTCAAAACCCACATGGTCATACTGGTCGACGAATACGGCGGAACCTCAGGCCTTGTGACCTTGGAGGACGTGATAGAGGAAATCGTGGGTGACATCGTCGATGAGTACGACGAATATAGACCTCAGAGGGAAATGATAAAGGATCTGGGTGGAAACAGATATGAGGTCTCAGGGAGAACACCGGTCAGGCTTATCAACAGAACGCTCAGTCTCAAACTGGATGAGGAAGCGGCCGACACCATGGGAGGATATGTGATCAACCTCCTGGGAAGGATACCGAAGGCGGGTGAGGTCGTAGAGATAGAGGATCTTCGGATCGAAGTGGAGAAGATCGAAGGGATGAGGGTCGAGACCGTAATCCTGAGTAAGCTCGGCGGTAAGGGGGGGAAAACCAAGGGGATTATATCCCTCCTGGTGCCTCTGCTTCTCTTGGCTTCGAGCTCATGGGCGACGAGCGGATCGACTCCGCAATCCGTTTTGTGGCAGGCGATACCTTTTAGCATCATAGCTCTGATCCTCGTGGGATTCAGGGCGTTTTATGCCGGTTCGGAGACGGCCTTCGTATCGGCGAATAGGATGAGATTAAGAGCCTTGGCGGAGGATGGAGAGGTCAAAGCCGCTAGGGCTCTCTCCCTTTTCAGCATGCCCGAGGAGATCCTGACGATGACGCTCATAGGGACGAATCTGATGGGTATATCGGCCACCCAGATGGCGGTACTCGCCGCCAAATCGATAAGGCCGCACGATATAGCATGGCAAAGCTCGATCACCACCGCCGTGATGACCCCACTGATCCTGCTCTTCGGTGAGATCATCCCCAAATCCATCTTCAGGGCCAAGGCGAACTCGATCATGATGAGGGCCTATCTGATGATAAGAGGCTCACATCTGGCCTTCTATCCCGTCGTTAAGGTCTTCACGAGTCTCTCCTCCAAGCTCGCCTCGGCCGTCAAAGGGGAGGAGGAGAGCGACGCCCGAAGGAGCGAGCTCAGACTGCTTACGAGCATGGGGGAACAGGAGGGGGTGATCCTGCCCAGACAGAGGCAGATGATCCATAGCGTATTGGATCTGCACAGGAAGACGGTCGGCCAGGTGATGGTGCCCCTGGTCGAGATGATCTCCCTGAGAAAGGGCACGTCGATATCCGATTTCCTCGATATGGCCGCCAGATATCCCTATTCCAGATATCCGATCTACAGGAGGAGGATAGATGATATCGTGGGGATCGTCCACGTTCTGGATGTGATCTACTCCGGGGATGATGAGGGGACGATCGACAGGTTTATCCGAAGGGATCTGACCTTCGTGCCGGAGCTCAAACGGGTTGATACGTTCCTGAGGGAGTTTCAGCATAAGCTCCTCAATACGCCGAAGGAGGGAAGAAACCCGATGGCCTTTGTGGTGGACGAATACGGCGGCGTGGTGGGGCTCGTCACCATAGAGGATCTGATCGAGGAGATCATAGGCAACATCCAGAGCGAAAGGGGAGGGCAAAGCCACCTGATATCCATGGACGAGCGGAGCATAATATGCGATGGCAGGATGGAGATCGAGGAGCTGAACATGAGGTTTAACCTCCAGATACCCGAGGGGAACTATGAGACGGTGGCCGGCTATTTGATCTCGCTCCGCGATGGGGTGCCGAGGCCCGGCGAGGTGATCGATACGGATACGCTCAGGTTTATCATATTGAACTCGGATGAGAGGACGATTCGAAAGGTGAAGATCGTCAACAAAACGGGGAGATTCCCCGAGGAACTGACATAAGGGGGTGTGGCTATGGATGAGAGGAAAAAGGTTGAGCTACCGCCGGTCACGTTCATCGGATTTGTGACCACCCTTGCCAACGCCGCTTTCGCCTACATGGGCGGGATGGAGGATACCCAAACCAAAAAGCCCGTTATCGACCTGAACCTGGCGAGGCATACCATAGACACACTCGATATGCTTAAGGAAAAGACAAAGGGAAACCTCACGGAGGACGAGGAGAAGTTTTTGGAGAACGTGCTCTTCACGTTGAAGATGACCTTCGTGAGGATTTCTACCGAGCAGGAGAAAAAGGAGAGGGAAGATGAGGATAGGGGTGATATCGGACACGCACATCCCAAAGAGAGCACAGAGTCTGCCTGATGATCTGGTGGATGTGCTCCGTAAGCTCGACTTCATAATACACGCGGGGGATTTCGAGACGATGGAGGCGCTTAGAGAAATCGAGAGGATAAACAGGCTCGTTGCCGTCCACGGCAACATGGATTCCCCCGACGTCAGGAGACAACTGCCCAACAGGAGGGTTTTAAACGTCGAGCACGTCAGGATAGGGATCATACATGGATGGGGCGATCCGCACACGTTGCCGGAGAGGGTGATGGAACAATTTAAAGATGACGGCGTCAGATGTATCATCTTCGGCCACTCACATCAGGCGATGTGTGAGGAGAGGAAGGGGATACTCCTCTTTAATCCCGGAAGCCCCACGGACACCATCTTCGCCCACTTCAGATCCTACGGCATCCTTGAGGTCACCAGGGAGGGTGTGAAGGGGGAGATTATTAGGCTCGATTGAGCCTCCATACTGTTCTACTTGTCCATTTCGGCTATATCAGATATACTTAGAGTTAGGCGAAACCGCCGATACATGCTCCAGAAGGGGGCTTTATGGAAATACAAATACGGAAATTCAAAGAATCTGATATAGATTGTCTGGTTGAAATCCTTAAATTAAACGATCAATATAAATATCCCATTATTGATGGGCCGAGTGCGATGAGAAGAGTAGCAAACTGCGAGGCTGCTGTTTTCTTAGTTGCCGAAGTAGAAAAACAACCTTGCGGATTCATCAGAGCAGTTTATGATGGCTCTCGGGCGCTTATTCATCTTCTTTCAGTACATCCAGACTGCCAGAACCGTGGCATTGGTAGTGCGCTCGTCGAAGCTGTTTGTGCAGAGCTCTCTCGCCGTGATGCGCCAACCGTCAGTGCTACCATAACTGAGCAAAGCGTTAGTTTCTGGGAGAAGAAGGGATTCAGACGAACATCAGTCTTTCTTGTGCTTAAGGAGTTGAGGAAGACTCGTTAAAGGGAATATCGGCGGCATCGCCTAACAGCGTGTTTGTGGTTCGCTTTGCTCACTTAAATCCCGCCAAGGCGGGGCTTCGCAAACACGCAAAACGTTAAGCGAAATCGGTTGTTAGAAGCTTAAGGAGGATAGGTATGAAAAAATTTCAAGAACAATATATCGTAGATGAGAAGGGTCAAAAGACAGCTGTAATTCTTCCCGTTGAGGAGTATGAAGAACTTTTAGAGGATCTCCACGATCTTGCGATCATTGCTGAACGCCGGGATGAGCCTACAATACCTTTCGAAGAACTTAAGAAACGGTTGAAAGAAGATGGACTCTTATGAGATTCGATGGAAGAGCTCGGCAGAACGAGACTTGCGGAACATCGATCCACAGCATGTTCCTCGAATTATCAAGGCTGTCGAATCCCTTGTGGATAATCCATTTCCGTCACAACACCGTAAACTCCGAGGCTCAGAGCAAGATTATCGGATTCGAGTTGGGAATTACAGAGTGATCTACCAAGTGGATACCAAAACGAAAATCGTGACCATTTATCATGTCCGTCATCGTAGAGAAGCATATCGCACATAATAATACCGCCGACCGACTTCGCCTAACAGAGCGTATCTGGCTCCGCTTCGCCCAAATCTTACTTCGCAGGGCTTCAGATACGCTCGAAACGTTAAGCGCAATGCCAAGCACAACAAGGGGGCTTGGCATTGCGCAGCAGTAGGTGCATCGTTAGCAGCTTTCTATGTCGCAGAACTTCCGTTCGTAAGGATTTACCTGGCTATCCTTGAGGAAGCTTTTGCCTGTTGAGGTTTTGGTTGAGAAGGTATAGGGCTGACTTTCACGTGACTCTATAAAACCGGGGAGGGGGGAAGAGATGCTTTTTTCGTCTGATATCAGAAGGCCCGCCGTGGCGGGCGCGTTTTATCCCGATTCTCCATCGACCCTGCGTCGGATGGTCAGGGAATTCATAGACAAAGCCCCCAGGGTCGATGTCGATGGACGGATAATCGGGCTCATCTCGCCACACGCCGGCTACGTCTATTCGGGACATGTGGCGGGACATGCCTACAAACAGGTGGAGGGCGAAAGCTACGACTCGGTCGTCGTGATAGGGCCGAGCCATCGGATGCCGTTTTGGGGGTTCGCCCTGTGGGCTAAGGGCAGTTTCGAGACCCCCCTCGGCGCCGTCCCCATAGACGAAGGACTGGCCTCAGAGCTGATGAGCCTCAACGACGGGATAAAGCACCTTCCGCAGGCACACGCATATGAACATAGTATCGAGGTTCAACTTCCGTTTCTGCAGGAGAGCCTTGGTGAGTTCAAGCTCGTTCCCATACTCATGCAGGACTATTCCGAGGCGGCCTGTCATTCGCTCGCCAGCACTTTGGGAGAGTGTCTCAAAGGCAGGAACGTTTTGATCGTGGCGAGCACGGATCTCTCACACTACCCGGAATATGATGAGGCGGTCAGAGCGGATAGGATCGTGATCGAGGCGGTTTCGAAGTTTGATCCGGCGGAGCTGCGCCGCAGGATGGATGAGCATATGAGGCTAGGCGTCCCGGAGCTACACACGATGATGTGCGGCGCCGGGCCGGTTTACGTCCTGCTCGAAGCCGCCAAGCTCCTGGGTGCAGAGAGGGTGAAGGTGCTTAAATATGCCAATTCGGGCGACGTGCCTTTCGGCGATAAAGGCCAGGTGGTCGGATATATGGCCGCCGCCATATGGTAAGGGGGTGAAGACATTGGAGGATTTGCAAAAAAAGGTTACACCCGAGGTGGAGGAGCTTCTGAGCGAGGAGTCGCAGATACTGCTTCTTAGGATCGCAAGATCCTCGATAGAAAGCCACCTCTCGGGCAAATCCATGCCTCAATATGAGATAACGGACCCCAAGCTTCGGGAGAGACGCGGGGCCTTCGTGACGCTACACAAGGACGGAAGGCTCAGGGGGTGCATAGGATATGTCTTCCCAATCAAGCCCCTCTATCAGACCGTCCAGGAGGTCGCCGTCGCCGCCGCTGTGGACGATCCTAGGTTTCCCCCCGTTAGATTAGAGGAGATGGAGGAGATCGAGATAGAGATCTCAGCCCTTACGCCGCTCAGACGGATAAGGGGCATCGACGAGATCAAGGTCGGTACTCACGGGATTTACATCAAGAGGGGAATCAACTCGGGATTGCTTCTGCCACAGGTGGCGGTGGAGTATGAATGGGACAGGGAACAGTTCCTGGCGAATACCTGTCAAAAGGCATGGCTTCCACCGGATGCGTGGAAGGATCCGATGACGGAGATCTATATCTTCAGCGCTCAGGTCTTCAGTGAAAAGGAGAAGGGACTGAAATGAGGGTAAAGGCGGTAAGAGGGACAAGGGATATCACTCCGGGTGAGATGGCGAAATGGCGATACGTCGAGGAGGTCGCCAGGGATATCTTCAGGAGATACGGCTATAGGGAGATACGCACGCCGACCTTCGAACACACTGAGCTTTTCATAAAGGGGACGGGCGAGACGACGGATATCGTCGAAAAGGAGATGTACACCTTCACCGATAAGGGTGGAAGGAGCATCACGCTTCGGCCGGAGGGAACGCCGGCGATAGTGAGGGCATGTCTGGAAAACGGTCTTCTCAGCTCCCTGCCCGTGCTGAAGCTGGCATACATCGGACAGATGTTTCGATACGATAGGCCCCAGGCCGGCAGATATAGGGAGTTCTGGCAGATAGGTGTCGAGGCGTTCGGATCCGATAACCCCGCAATCGATGCCGAGGTGACCCAGCTGGCATACCAGCTCATGAAGGAGGTCGGCCTTAAGGGGCTCTCCCTCGATATCAATAGCATCGGCTGTAACAGATGTAGGCCGAGATATGTCGAGCATCTCAGGGAGTTCGGGAGAAGACATATCGATAGGCTATGTGGGAAATGCGCGGATCGGCTTGATCGAAATCCGCTGAGGATATTGGATTGTAAGGAGGAAAGGTGCAGGATCGCTACAAAGGAGGCGCCTGTCATTCTGGATTATCTCTGCGATGAATGCAGATCGCATTTCGATGGGCTTAAAAGGTATCTCGAGGAGCTTGATGTCCCGTACAGTGTGAATCCTAGGATCGTGCGAGGGCTGGATTACTACACCAGGACGGTCTTTGAGATCACCGCCGAAGGGTTGGGGGCGCAAAACGCCGTCGTAGGCGGTGGTAGATATGACTATCTGGTGGAGCAGATGGGCGGCAAGCCCACACCCGCATTGGGATTCGCCGCCGGACTGGATAGGATTATCGCCTCGCTCGACGCCCAGGGGTTTAGGTTCCCAATCGCCGAGGGAATCGACTGTTTCGTGGCCGTCATAGATGAAGCTTTCGGGGATGCGCTGAGGCTGACGGATAAACTCAGAAGCGAAGGGCTCTCGGTCGAGATGGAGTTTCGGGGCCGAAGCCTCAGGGCGCAGATGAAAACGGCCGATAAGCTTAAGGCGAGGTTCGTCGCCATAGTCGGCGGCGAGGAGATGAAGGAAGGAAAGGTGGCCCTTAGAAATATGGAGACGGGTGAGCAAACCGATGTCCCCTTCGACCAGGTGGCGAGGGTTTTAGAGGGGCGGTGTAGCATGTAGTTCATCCAAGGGTGGAGGAGTTCGCGAGGGGATAGGGCGTCAAAATCTACAAATCCTACGAGTTAATTTAACTCTCTGCTTTGGAGGTCGATATGTTGAAGAGAAAGAGAACCCATTACTGCGGCGAGTTAAGGATGAAGGACGTCGGAAGTGAGGTCGTCCTCATGGGATGGGTGCAGCGGAGGAGGGATCACGGCGGACTGATATTCATAGATCTCCGAGATAGAACCGGCCTGATACAGGTCGTCTTCAGTCAGGATATAGATCCTGAGGCACATCAGCTCGCCCACAGGCTCAGGAACGAATACGTCATATGCGTCACGGGAAAGCTGCGCAGACGGCCCGAGGACACGATCAACCCCAACATCCCCACCGGCGAGGTCGAGGTGGCGGGATATGAGCTGCAGATATTGAATACCTCTGAAACCCCGCCCTTCATGATAGAGGACAACCTGAACGTGGCCGAGGAGATAAAGCTCAAATATCGATATCTGGACCTGCGAAGGCCAAGGATGTTCCGCAACCTCCTCATCCGACACAAGGCCGCGCTCTCAGTCCGGAAGTACATGGACGAGCAGGGGTTCCTGGAGGTGGAGACGCCCGTCCTGACCAAAAGCACTCCCGAGGGCGCCCGTGATTTCCTGATCCCCAGTCGTCTTCATCCGGGCAAGTTCTACGCCATGCCCCAGTCGCCTCAGCTTTTCAAACAGATGCTCATGATCGCCGGAATAGACAAATACTTCCAGATAGTCAAATGTTATCGTGACGAGGACCTCCGCGCCGACAGACAGCCTGAGTTCACGCAGATAGACATCGAGCTCTCCTTCGCCGATCAGGATGACGTGTTCGCCGTCACCGAGGGATTGGTTAAAAGGATGTTCAAGGAGGCGGCCGGGATCGATCTGGAGATCCCCTTCCCGAGATACACCTATCAGGAGGTTATGAGCCGATACGGGTCGGACAAGCCCGACACCCGATTCGGCATGGAGCTGGTGGACGTCTCGGACATCGTGAGTGAAAGCGAATTCAGGGTCTTCACCGAGGTTCTGAAGGGTGGCGGACAGGTGAAGGGATTGGTTGCCCCGGGCTGTGCGGGGCTCTCCAGAAGCCAGATAGATGAGCTTACTAAGTTCGTAAAGATCTACAAGGCCAAAGGGCTAGCATGGATGAGGGTGACGCCGGACGGGATAGACTCGCCGATCAGGAAGTTCTTCCCCGAGGGCTGCCTCAGCGCTCTCGTGGAGCGGATGAGGGGACAGGCCGGAGATATGCTTTTCTTCGTGGCCGACAGGCCCAAGATCGTCGCCGATGCCCTCGGCAATCTGAGGCTGAGGCTGGGGAATCAGTTGGGGCTGATAGATGAAGGCCAGTTTAGCTTCCTCTGGGTGACCGACTTCCCGCTCTTTCAGTGGAACGAGGAGGAGAACAGATGGGATTCGGAACATCATCCCTTCACGGCGCCGAACTACGAGGATCTGGATCTGCTGGGTGAGGATCCAGGCAGGGTCAGATCTCAGTCTTATGACCTCGTCGTCAACGGCACTGAGGTCGCAAGCGGCAGCGTGAGGATTCACGATATGAATCTGCAGCGCAAGATCTTCGAGATCCTCCAGCTTGGCGAGGAGGACATCGAGGTGCGATTCGGCTTTTTCCTCGAGGCCCTCAAATACGGCGCCCCACCTCACGCGGGAATCGCCCTGGGGTTTGACAGATTGGTGATGATGATGGCCGGAGGGGAATCCCTACGCGACGTCATCCCGTTCCCAAAGACTCAACGTGGGATATGTCTAGTGACGGGCGCTCCGTCGAAAGTGACGCCACAGCAGCTCGAGGAGCTCCGTATAAGCGTCGAGGATATCCAGGAGGAAGAGGTGTGAGGTGATATGAGGTGATCGACGTTCAAGCTGCGGTTTCACAAGAGAGATTGAAGTTCACCTATGAGGATTATCTCAAGCTGCCGGATGACGGCAAGGTGTATCAGATCATCGACGGGGAGGTTTTCATGGCCCCTGCTCCCACCCCCAAACATCAGGTGATATGCGGAAGGATATGGTCTGTGCTCTCAAACTTTATACGCCTCAGAGAACTCGGAGAGGTGATATTTGCCCCCTGCGATGTGGTGCTTTCGGAGGAGAACGTCGTCCAGCCGGATATCCTGTTCGTCTCATCCCAAAGAGCCCATATCATCGGCGAGAGATACATCTCCGGCCCGCCCGATCTCGTGGTGGAGATCCTCTCGCCCGGCACGGAGAAGATAGATAGGGTTCTCAAGAGAGGACTCTATGAGCGATACGGCGTCAAAGAGCTATGGTTTGTTTCACCTGAGAGGAGGGAGATTCAGGTCTTGAGACTCGTGAGGGGTAAATTCGTCGAACATGGGAGGTTCGGCGTAGGCGAAACCCTCACCTCCCCCCTGCTGTCCGGTTTGAAATTCGATATAGATGAGGTTCTCATCTAAGCGTCGGAGATGTCCGAAGGAGATAGGAGGCGAGGTGATTTAAAGTGAGTGGAATTCAGCCTGTTATCTTGCAGGAGAGATTGAAGTTCACCTATGAGGATTATCTCAAGCTGCCGGATGACGGCAAGGTGTATCAGATCATCGACGGGGAGGTTTTCATGGTCCCTGCTCCCACTCCAAATCATCAGAGGATAGCCCTGCAGATGGCTATCAGGTTAAGCGCATTTGTAAATGAGAAAGGATTAGGCGAGGTGTTCATCGCCCCCTGTGACGTGGTTCTCTCTGAGGAGAACATCGTCCAGCCGGATATCTTGTTCATCTCATCCCAAAGAGCCCATATCATCGGCGAGAGATACATCTCTGGACCGCCCGATCTCGTGGTGGAGATCCTCTCGCCCGGCACGGAGAAGATAGACAGGGTTCTCAAGAGAGGGCTTTATGAGAGATACGGCGTCAAAGAGCTATGGTTCGTTTCACCTGAGAGGAGGGAGATTCAGGTCCTGAGGCTCGTGAGGGGTAAGTTCGTCGAACATGGGAGGTTCGGCGTAGGCGAAACCCTCACCTCCCCCCTGCTGTCCGGTTTGAAATTCGATATAGATGAGGTTTTCGCCGATCGATGAGGGATCTGGATTCGAAGGATATATTGACGTTAGCGATAGCCATATGCGTGGTGGTTTCGGCCCTGATCGCATATGGCTTTTCGCTTAAGGCCATATTTAACCCCGTTGTCCTCTATCTGAGCGTTCTCTATCTGCTATGGCCCTACCGTTCAAGCGGGATAGGCGGAAGGCTGATAGTAATTATGACCGTCCTGCTTGCCGTGTGGGGGATATACAAGCTTGGCAGGACGCTCTCACCCTTTCTGGTCGGGTTGGGACTGGCGTATATGTTCGATCCGCTTGTGGTCAAGCTTGAACGGTATATACCGCGCTCCGTGGGGATAGCGCTGGTGATGATGGCTTTGGTGATATTCGTTCTGGGTATGGCTTTCTTCATAGCCTTCCCCGCCGTCAAACAGATGATAGGATTGACCAACCTGATCTACGATTTTTACACCAGCAAGGTCGTTCCCTATCTGAGCCGGGGTGGAGGTGCGGATGAAAGCCCGATGAGGCAGATACTGGACGCCGTGATGACGGACTTCAAATCGAGGGTTCCACAGATCGCAAGCTCGATCGGCGGTTACACCTTCAAGCTTTTCAGCAACGTCGCAAGCGCATTGCTGAGCATCCTGGGGTTTATCGTCGTTCCCGTCATAACGTTCTACATGCTGAGCGAGATCAAGGCGTTGAAGGGTTTCGCCGCCAGGGTAGTGGATAGAAGCCCCAGAAGTGGGATGATCAAGGATTTTCTCAGGGATGTCGATGAGAGCCTCTCGCAGTTCCTCAGGGGACAGTTGGCCGTTTCCTCGCTGGTGGCGCTGTTGACAAGCTTCGGGCTTTTCATAATAGGGCTCCTGGGTCCGACCGATCTCAGGAACTACGCCCTTTTGGTTGGGATAATAGCCGGCATAGCCAACATGATCCCATATATCGGGGCGATCTTGGGGGCTATACCGGGGGTGCTGATCTGCCTCTCATCGCCGGGATACAGATGGTATTTCCTCGTGGCGGTCATCGGATGGTTTTTCGTCGTCCAGTTCACAGAGGGGAACTTCATATCTCCGAAATTGATGGGCAGAACGCTCAACCTGAACCCGGTTTTAATCCTCGTGGCCGTTTTCATCGGGAGCGACCTCATCGGGCCCGTGGGTATGCTGCTGGCCATTCCCTCCGTCTGCGTTATAAGGGCCGGAGTAAGAACGGGGATCAGGATGGTGAAGGCGGAGACGAAGGGATGACGGTCATTGAGGGCTCTTAGATCCGGAGAATCTGGTCACCCTAAAGGCCGGTGATAGGATCAACACCGTCGTTATGAGACATGAGCCGATGCCGATGACCAGAACCGTTCCCATGCTCGCCATGCCCCTGTGAGTCATAAACATCAAGGAGCCGAATCCGATCATCGTGGTCAGAGATGTGAGAAGGATCGCCTTGCCGGTGTTGGCAAAGACCGTCCCGATCCTCTGCCATCCTTCCATTCGATATCGATGTATCAGATGAACGCCGTCGTCTATGCCTATGCCGATTATGAGCGGGAAGGCTATGAGGTTGGTGAAGTTCAACTTCATGCCCAACAGTTTCTTTTTTCCCTTGCCAAGGGCTTTTCAATGATTTGGCATAATCAGGCATGGTAAGGGCGTTTCCCTACGCATGCCCCTGAATCCGGCAGGCACAAGGAGGAACGGCGAATGGCGAGTAGCGAATGGTGATTCTCCCCTATTCGCTGCTCGCCACTCGCTACTCGCTACAATTACAGCGCTGGCGAAAAGCGTTGAAAACCTCCTTGTCCTTTGACTTTGACAAAGGGAGGGATGTGTGGTAGAATTTCTCCCGTTAAAAATCGGGAACATGAGGCTGTTAAGCTATGGAGGGGAGAGATACCAGAGCCGATATCGGCTGGAATTGGATGGTCGTCTATACCACCAGGGATGAGTGGACGGCAAGGCTGATGAAAGCTGCCCTTGCCGGGGAAAGGATAAGATGCAAGTTGATCATGTCTCAACGGGGGGATTATCTGGTCACCGTTCCGGATATCAGGGAGATCGAGGCGCTTGAGGTGGTGAGCAGGGTCGAGATGGCGATCTCCGAGTACGCCCTTGAAAGAGCGATGGAGGAGTCAGGGAGATTGGAGGAGATATCGAGATTCACCAGATCGCCGGAACCGGAGGAAACCTATATCCCCAAAGCTGCGCCAGCGGCCGTCGAAAAGATGGTTATAGCATCCCGAGAAGGCGTGGGCGAGATCGTTCATTATATGGATCACGGATACGAGCTAAGAGTCGGACCGGAGCCATACTACATGGTCGAGGAGTCACGCTGGGGGGAGTTTACCGATTTCAGCGCGCAGAGGCATGAATTCTCCATATTGCTCAAAACCGAGTATCCGAACCTCTACCGATGGCTGAAACAGAATAAGATGATGGGCGAATTCATCAGGTTGGTAGAGTCAACCTATAGGGATGTTCCTCCTCCCAGGAGGAGGGAGAGAAGGGAAACCTCGCCCGAACATAGGAGGAAGATCATCATCTGGACCCTCTCGGCCGCGGGAGCGATCCTGATCATGGCAATTATCGCTCTGGTTGTGCTGTTTCTCGATTGAGCTCTTCTGGAAATCGCGAGATCAAAACCCCAAAATCTCGGAGGAAGGGGTGAACTTCGATGAGAGGCCATCACGCTGCCTATGCTGCTCAAGAACTACGGTTATACCTCCGCCAATATAGGCAAGCTTCACTTCCTACCCTGCTCAAACAGAGATCACGGGGAACCTCATCCATCATATGGATTCGATCACTTGGAGATTTCGGACGAGCCCGGATGTTATGAGGACGCCTATCGAGCGTGGGTCAGACGGGTGGCGCCGGATCAGCTATCAGGCCTGGCCGGAAAGGCCAGATACGACAACATCCTGGCTGAGCTTCGGCATGAGATGTTAAAGCGGCTGATCCAGATCGAGCGCCCCATACGCCCCGTTTGGGCTTACTGATCGGTTTCACCTTTGGAGTGTTGCAGGAGCCACTCGTAGAGCTCCGGATTTTCATATGTCTGCGTCCAAGAGTCATGTCCTGCGTCGGGATAGACGGTGAATCGAACATTCCCGCCGCAGGCTTTCAGTGCTTCAACCATCTTCTCGGACTCGCTTAAGGGAACGATCTCATCCTTAGCCCCGTGGAAGACCCATACCGGTATATCCTTCAGCCGCGGCGCCCATTCGGGATCACCACCGCCGCAGATAGGAGCTATGGCTGCGAACCTCTCGGGATATGAGGCGGCCAACCGCCAGGTTCCAAATCCCCCCATGCTCAATCCCGTCAGATATACCCTGCTGACATCGACGGAATAGCTCTCCACGATGTGATCCAGGAAGGCGTTCAGTGATTCTATCTCCGCCGTCCACCATGAATACCTCGGACATTGAGGCGAGACGGCTATAAACGGAAAATCCCTCCATCTTTCGGTGATTTTCGGTATTCCATGTCTTTTAAGCAGATCCAGGTCATCTCCCCTCTCCCCCGCTCCGTGTAGGAAAAGGATCAGTGGCCATTTTCTCCTTGGATCCCTGCTGTATTCATCGGGTAGAAAGAGGAGATATCTCAGCCGAACGGTTTTGACTATTTCAATCTCCCTCTCGAACATACATCTGTATTCCATCTCAACCTCCTGAGGATGCGACCGTATCATGTTTGAGGTTACGATAACATAAAACAGGGGGTCTTTCAACCTTTTATGTCTTCCAGATCTTGACGACATAAGGAGCTACTGTTACAATATCGCAAGTTCCATCGGATACGTTGGAGAATAGGGAGAGAACCCCGACGGCGATTGGGATTACCTTGTGAGCGCGGAGACACCCCAAAAGATCAAAATTGCAGGAAGGGAGATCCACGGTCAGCTTATCTTCATCCATGAAGATGAAATCGGGAAGATCACGGAGATTGAAACCGTTAGATAAACCCTTCGAGCTTCAGAGGTGTCTTACAGTATGAGGAGGGAAGGCATGGAATGGCTGGTGATGGCCGTAACGATGGGGATAATCACGGCGATGAACGGGCCTAAAGGCCTCGTTCTCTACGTCTCCATAGATGGCGATGATGGATGGTCCGGAAGGCTTCCTGAGCCGAACGCTGAGGAGAACGACGGGCCGTTTGCCACCCTGGAACGGGCCCGCGATGAGATCCGAAGGCTGAAGGCCGAGGGGAAACTGAAGGGCAGCGTGACGGTCTTCGTGCGCGGAGGAAGATATTACTTGGATAAACCCTTCAAGCTGACCTCTGAGGACTCCGGCACGCCCGACACGCCTATCCTCTATAGAGCCTATCCGGGTGAGGAGGTCAGGCTGATCGGCGGCAAACCGGTGTCGAACTGGCAGCCGGTCACCGATCGCTCTATACTGGGCCGCTTGGATGAATCGGCCAGGGGAAAGGTCATGCAGGCCGATCTGCGTTCCATCGGGATAACCGATTACGGCCGGCCAAGCGGCGGTGGTCTGGAGCTTTTCTTCAACGACAAACCCATGACGCTGGCGCGGTATCCGAACGAGGGATTCATGCATATCGCCGACGTGGTCGCCCATGATGGACATCAGATCCACGGCATCAAGGGCAGCAAGATCGGAAAGTTCTATTATGAGGGCGATCGGCCCAAACGGTGGGTCGGTGAGAAGGACCCATGGTTGCATGGATACTGGTTCTGGGACTGGTCCGATCAGCGACATAGGATCGAGTCGATAGATACTGAGAGACGGATTATCTCCGTCGCTCCGCCCTATCATAGCTATGGATATCGCAAGGGCCAATGGTTTTACGCATATAACATCCTCGCCGAGCTGGACAGCCCCGGCGAGTGGTATCTCGACCGGGAGAGCGGCATCCTCTACTTCTGGCCGCCCGGCGATATCGAAAACGGATGCCCGACGGTTTCCACTGTCTCCACGTTGGTGGAGATGAGGGATGTCTCACATGTGACGCTTCAGGGATTTACCCTGGAGGTGGCGCGGGGCAACGCCATCACGATCGCAAACGGCGAGGAGGATCGAATCATCGACTGCACCATCCGTAATATCCATGGATGGGCGGTGCGGATCTCCGGCGGGAAAGGGGATAAGGTGACGGGATGTGAGATCTACAACATCGGCCACGGCGGCATAGCCCTGAGCGGCGGCGATCGGAGGAGATTGATCCCCGCCGGGCATCTCGCCGAGAACAACCACATCCATCATTACGGCCTGTGGAAGAGGATGTACACCCCCGCCGTCTCATTGAGCGGAGTCGGCAACCGGGCGAGACATAACCTCATCCACGATGCGCCGCACCAGGCGATCGCCTTCAGCGGAAACGATCATCTGATCGAGTTCAACGAGATCCACCACGTCTGCCTCGAATCCAACGACGCCGGGGCGATCTACAGCGGACGGGATTGGACATGGCGGGGGACCGTCATCCGATACAACTTCTTCCATCACATCAACGGATTTCAGAATCGGGGATGTATGGGCGTTTATCTGGATGATATGTTGTGCGGCACGATCATCTACGGCAACGTCTTCTATCGCGTGACCCGCGCCGCTTTCATCGGCGGCGGAAGGGATAACATCGTGGAGAACAACATCTTTGTGGAATGTAACCCTGCCGTGCATGTGGATGCTCGTGCGATGGGATGGGCATCTTATCACGTGAACACGACGATGGTGGAACGGTTGAACAGGGTGCCGTATAAGAAGCCGCCCTGGAGCGAGAGGTATCCAGAGCTGGTGAACATCCTGGAGGACGAGCCGGCCGCGCCCAAGGGGAACAGGATCATCCGTAACGTCTGCTGGAGAGGGAAATGGCTGGAGATCGAGGGGAAGGCGAAACCATATGTGCGATTTGAGGAAAACCTCATCGATCAAAACCCGCTCTTCGTAGATGCCGAGAAGATGGATTTCCGCCTGCGCCCCGATTCACCGGCATATAAGATCGGATTTAAGCCCATCCCCTTCGAGAAGATAGGGCTCTATCGCTCAAATTCCCCTTGAATGTAGCGGTCCAGCGATGATATGAGCCAAGAAGAAACACCTTGATGCCATCGAATCAGGCTTTTCAGGTATTCCAAAGGGGTGCCGATGTCGAACCTCTCGCCTTCGACGATGTATCCCAGCATGCCCTCCGATCCTACAAGCTCATCCATCGCGTCGCGCAGTTGGACCTCATGTTCAGAGGGCGTTTCGGCGATCATCCTCTCGAGCACATCGAATACGCTTGGTCTCAACACGTCTATCCCGAAATTGCCGAGATACCCGTTGATCCCTTCGATTTTAAGGTTCTCTCTGGCATAGGATGGATCTGGCTTTTCCACCAACCTTTCGAGCTTCAGGATGCGATCTTCGCCCGGCAGAAACTGACCCGATATAATTCCCACGGATCGAACCTGATCCTCCTCGACGACCGTCAATCCCGTGACGTTGAGGGAAAACCTCTCGAAGACCTCCATAACCTGGGCGATACATCGTTTCTTGGAGCCTGAGCGATAGAGATGGTCACCTAAGCTCACGACGAACGGGTTATCTCCCACAAGTTTCCTGGCGCAGTATACGGCATGGCCGAAACCATGTGGCTCGTCCTGAAAGGCGAATCTGACGAGATCCCCCAGCTTTTCCCTCTGATCCTCCATGTGAAATAGATCTGCCCTACAACGTATTTGAGGAGGCGGTTGGTCGAACAGGTATCTCGCTATCATCTCATCCTGTCCGGGACGAACGACCAGGCAGATCTCCTCGATCCCCGATTCCGCTGCCTCAAGCAACATGAGATGGAGGGCGGGCTTGGCAAATCCATCCATGTCTATCACCGGAAGGAAAGCCTTGGGAACTACTCTTGTGAGGGGATACATCCTCGTGCCGAGCCCGGCAAGAGGGATGACGCATTTTCTGACCTTCATTCTATCTCCCCGTTCGATGCACTTCGATCCCATATAACGCCGCCCCATCGGATGATCCGATGAACAGATCGGGTTTAAGGCCCGTGGCCGAGCGATATCGGCTGCATATCTCCTCCAGCGCCCAGTCGGAATCGCTTGAGCACATCACCGCCACTGTCCCGCCACCTCCTCCCCCGGTTATCTTCGCCCCGAAGATCCCCATCTCAACTCCCAGCTTGCGGGCGAACCTGACGATCATATCCACCTCCCTGCACCCCAGCCCTGCCCGGTATTTATAGCTCCAATGCGAGCTATACATGAGCGAACCTGCTTTCCTGAGCGTGGGGATCGCATCTTTAAGGGAGTCGAACCGGCTCAGGGATTTGATCAACTTGATGAATCTCTCGACCCTTCTGTTTTCGTAAATCGGATGTTCCGTGCAGCTCCGAACGCGATATATCTCATAGGGGTTGACCTCCGTGACGGTGTCGACCGTGTCTCCGTACCGTCTGAGGAACTCCTCCCCTTTCATTCTCAGCGGGAGGACCTGGGCGAGCTCCCCCCTAAATTCCTCCGGCGACACCTCACAAAGGTACTTCGCCTCCAGCTTGAGCTCATGCAGTATGATCGTGAAACCCATGAAGGTCGCCGTTCTGGTTTTCGTATAGGCCTCGCCCGCCGTGCTCCTTTTGACGCGGGAGTTTATCCCGACGAACCGGATGAAATCGGGTATTTCGACCTGTTCCAGAACCTCGCCGGGGCGGCAGAGGATGGATATGAGTCTGTTTCTACGTCCCATAACCGACGTTATCTGATCCATGATCCCACACGGCGCCCCGACGATCCGATTCTCCACGATTTGACAGAGGCTTGCTATCCTCATCGGATCGAGTTTCAGGCCGTAACACGCCAGTATTGAGCTCATCGATGCGACTTCCAGCGCCGCCGACGAGCTTATCCCTGCTCCCATAGGGACGGTGCTGTCTATCAGGATGTTCGCCCCACACGGGAACCGCCTCACAATTCCCTCATGTATCAGGACGGGGAAGACCCCCAGCACATATCCGGCCCATCTTCTCTTGGGATTAAATGAGAATAGGGAGCGGAGTTGATCGTAGGACTTGAACAGGTCGTAGATGGAAAGCTCCACCTTCGGATCGAACCCCTCTTCCTCGGCGTTCAGGCTCAGCACCCGGAGCTTATCGTCCTTCCTGCGCTGGCATCCGACGGTGACGGCGTTCCTCAGGGGCATCTCGAAGACGTTCGAGCCGCTATAGTCGGCGATCCCGCCCATGACGTCCAGCCTTCCCGGGGCGCGGGAGAGAAAGACATCCTCGCCGGAGTCGAACCATCCTTCCCTAAATTTCACGGTTTCACCCTGATTCCATGATCTGCGTGGCGGCCCTATATATCCCCTCCTCATCTATCCCGCATATCCTGTGTAATGTTTTCAGATCTCCGTGTTCGATGAACCTATCGGAGATGCCGAGCCGTTTGACCTTAACGGCGATACCTCTGTCCATCAGGAGCTCGCAGACGGCGCTGCCAAATCCCCCTGCCAGGACGTGATCCTCCACGGTGATGATCCTGCCGATTCGGGAACACATGTCCAGTATCATCTCCTCATCCAGGGGCTTGACGAATCTGGAGTTGACCACCGCAGCCTTTACCCCCTCGGTCTCAAGTCTCTCGGCGGCTTTCAGGGCGGGATGGACAGTTCGACCTATGGCCAGGATCAGGAGATCGCCTCCTTCCCTCATCAGCTCGGCCCTGCCTATCGGTATTGTTTTAAGTTCCTCTGAGAGCTCAACTCCCACCCCCGCGCCGCGGGGATATCTCATGGCTATGGGGCCGTCATACTCCAGCGCCGTCTTAAGCATATGTCTCAACTCATCCTCATCCCTGGGAGCCATGACGACGATGTTCGGTATATGTCTGAGATAGGCGAAGTCGAAGACACCGTGATGGGTGGGGCCGTCCTCGCCGACCAAACCTCCCCTATCCATGGCGAACACCACCGGCAGGTTCTGTAGACAGACGTCGTGTTCTATCTGGTCATATGCCCTCTGGAGAAAGGTCGAGTATATGGCGACGACCGGTTTGAACCCCTCAGCCGCCAATCCTGCGGCGAAGGTCACAGCACACTGTTCTGCGATGCCCAGATCGAAGCATCTATCCGGGAAAGCCTTCATGAACTTATCCAACCCCGTTCCGCTCGGCATGGCGGCCGTTATGGCGATGATCCTCTCATCCTGACGCGCCAGATCTATTAACGTCTGGCTGAAGATGCTGGTGTAGGATGGAGGGGCCTTCCGCTTTATGGGTTGACCGGTGGCGAGATCGATTCCGCTGACGGAGTGAAACCGGGTGGGGTTACGCTCGGCGAACTCATATCCCTTTCCCTTCTTCGTCACGACGTGCACGAGGATGGGGCCATGCATGTATTTGATCCCCTCGAACACCTCTATCATCTCCTCGATGTCGTGACCGTCGACGGGCCCGAAATACTGGAACCCCAGCTCCTGAAAGAGGGTCCCCTCGCCCATCAACGATATGAGCCTTCTGGCAAGCCTCGCCGCTCCAGGGGAGATCCTCCTTATTATCTCCTCGGTGTTCTCCCTGAAAAGGGTATATGCCCGATTGGTGACTATCCTGTTTATGTATTTGGCCAGGGCGCCGACATTGGGTGAGATGGACATCTTGTTGTCGTTAAGGATCACGATGAGGTTTCGCCTCATGCCGCCGGCGTTGTTCAGACCTTCAAACGCCATTCCGGTGCTCATGGCCCCATCGCCTATCACGGCTATGACCCTGAACGTCTCACCTCTTATATCCCTGCCGACCGCCATCCCAAGGGCTGCCGGTATGGAGGTGCCGGCATGTCCCGCTCCGAAAGCGTCATATTCGCTCTCGTTCCGCTTCAGGAAACCGCTCAACCCGCCGTATTTCCTTATGGTAGGGAAAAGGTCCCTTCTGCCGGTGATGATCTTATGGGCATAGGCCTGATGTCCCACATCCCATATGATCTTATCCGACGGGGCGTCGAAGACCCTGTGCAGGGCGAGGGTCAGCTCCACCGTGCCGAGGTTTGAGGCCAGATGTCCGGGCGTGCTGGACATAACGGTGAGGATATACTGTCTTATCTCCTCGGCTAATATCCTGAGCTCCTCTATCGTTAGATTCTTAAGATCTGCCGGCGAATTAACCCTTTCAAGCACCATTTCAGAACTTCCTCTCTATCATATATAGCGCCCATGATTCAAGCAGATCTTTATACGGCGATGGCGGAATGGATTCGAGATATGTCAGCGCGTCGATGATATATGACCTTGCCATATGAGCCGTATAGCTCACCCCTCCCAGATCCCTGAGCAGTTTTATCGCCTCCTTTATCTGGGAGAGTTTGGCTCTCGGGTTCCCCAGAACCGACATCAGGAACTCCTTTTGGGATGGATTGGCGTTCTGATAGGCGTGATATAACACCAGGGTTCTCTTGCCCTCACGGATATCAGAGCCGACCGGTTTGCCCAGCTTCTTCTCGTCGCCCACCACGCCCAGAATGTCGTCCTGAAGCTGGAATGCGGTTCCACATTTGCTCGTGAAGGAGGATATGGCCTTGACGTATTCGTGATTCGGATCGGTGGTGTTCAACCCTATCATCGCCCCGGCCTTTCCGGCAAATTCGTATAGAATCCCCGTCTTCTTCCAAAGCATGTCCAGGATGAGGGTTTCATTTAGGAGTTCCATAGGTACCTTCGAATACTGTATATCCCTCAGCTCGCCGTCTATCAGGATACTGAGAACCCTCATCTCGGAATCCCTTATCAGATAGAGAGCCAGCTTCGGATCTATATCTCCTTTTAAGGCCATGTCGGCCAGGATTGAAACCGCCCATCCCTGCTGCATATCCCCGGCCAGCATGGCGACCGACATGCCATAGTGCTTTGCCTCGGAGGATCTGTATCCCATCTCCTCTATCGCCCTTATCCTGAACTCCTCATGAACGGTCGGTCCGCCCCGTCTGGTTTTATCCCTGTCGATGATATCATCGTGGACGAGCGTCCAGGTGTGGAAAACCTCCACAGCGGCCGCCGCCGGAACCGCCCTCCTCTCATCTCCCCCGACGGCCCCGCATGAAAAGAGCAACACGGCAGGCCGAAGTGATTTGCCCCCCTGTCTCATATAGCTGAAGACGGCATCGCCTATGTGGTCCGGATAAAAGTTGTAATTCCCCGAAAGGAGAAACTCATAGACGAGTTTT